>JBJKRK010000323.1:0-4183 GCA_046704705.1 Candidatus Limnocylindrales bacterium
CCGCCCTCCGGCGACCCGCCAGGGTCGCGAGGGTCGCGCCGCGGCGAGTCACCGCCCGGCGCCTGGCGCGTCAGCGCGGGCGCCGGTTACTGTCCCCGCGCGATCCGTCCCCGCACGATCGGTCCCCGCACGCCGCGGCCTGCGTATCGTCACGATGCGCGAACCGCCGGGCGGCCCCGCGGCCCACATGCCGATCCGGCTGTCGCTGCCGCTCTCGTCACCGGGCACGACGGTCCAGTCCTCCCGCACGCTGCCGGTCTCGCCTGCGGCGCCGGCGTTCGCCCGAGCGTACACCCGCGCAGCGGCCGTACACCCACGGAGCGGCGCCGGCCGCGGCGCCACAGGCATCGCATCATCCGCTTTCTGACAGGTCCACTGCCGAAATGTTGCGCGATCCACCTGCGTATGGCATGGTTGCCACGTGAGCACCCGGACGATGCATCGGCGCTGTCGGTGTCGTGGCCGGCCCGGCCGGTCGACGACATCCTGAGGGCGTGCGTTTCCCATCTCCATGACACCCGCCCGGGACGTCCGGCGACCAGGGCCGCGGTCCATCCGACCGCGGTCGTTCGTTTTGCAGGAGAGCAGATCATGAGCGTCCCCACGTACGCCCATCCCGAGGCCCTCGTCAGTTCCGACTGGGCCCGTGCGCATCTCACCGACCCCCAGGTCCGCTTCGTCGAAGTGGATGTCGACACCACCGCGTACGAGCAGAGCCACATCCCGGGCGCGGTCGCCTGGAACTGGACGTCGCAGCTCGCCGACGGCGTCCGACGCGATCTTGCGAGCCGCGCCGACCTGTCGCGACTGCTCAGCCGGTCCGGGATCGGGCCCGATACGCACATCGTGCTGTACGGTGACAACAACAACTGGTTCGCCGCATGGGCGTACTGGCAGCTGAAGCTGTTCGGCTGGGCGAAGGTGAGCCTGCTGAACGGCGGGCGCAGGTACTGGCTCGACAGCGGCCTGCCGATCACCGTCGACGTGCCCTCATATCCGGAGACCGGCCTCCAGCTTCCCGAGCCGGCGTTCGACCTGCGGGCCTTCCGTGACGAGATCCTGGCGGCGCTGGGCGACCCGGAGCTCGCGCTCGTCGACGTCCGTTCGCCTGCCGAGTACAGCGGCGAGGTCATCGCCCCGCCCGGGATGAGCGAGACTGCCCAGCGCGGCGGGCACATCCCGGGTGCCGTCTCCGTACCCTGGGCGCAGACGGTCCGGGACGACGGGACGTTCAAGGACCGCGACGAGCTCACCGCGCTGTACGCGTCCCGGGGGATCACCCCGGACAGGAACGTCGTGGCGTACTGCCGGATCGGCGAGCGATCCAGCCATTCCTGGTTCGTGCTCCACGAGCTGCTCGGCTACCCGGACGTGCGCAACTACGACGGCTCGTGGACCGAGTGGGGGTCGATAGTGAACGTCCCCATCGAGCGGTAGGCGGGTCCGGACCGCGGACGGTGCGGATCGCCCCTGGCGTCGACCCCGCGGCTACCGGATGAAGGCGATGCTCAGGAGCAGGATCGTGAGCACGCCCGCCGTGATCACGACATACAGGTAGTCGCGCTCGAGGGCGAACCCGACGATCGACGTCGCGACGCGCATGACCGGCGTGGCGAGCAGCGCCGCGAGGCCGAGCTGCGTGATGGCGACAGGCCGCAGGGCTGCCAGCCCAGCGGGCATCTGCCCGAAGTCGGTGAGGGTCCCGTTGCCTGCCTGCCCGCCGACGAGCGAGGTCTGCCAGCCGAACGCGATCGCGAGGCCGAACCCGATGGCGATGAGCGCCGCGGCGATCGTCACGCCCACCGTCAGCACCATGCTGATGATGACCCGGAACCTGTCCGCGCTCATATCCCTGCCCCGAACCCGCGCAGCACCATCTCGGCCGCGATCACCACCAGGATCGGCACGAACACCCGACGCACGCCGGCGTTCGACATCCGCACCAGGACGCGCGCGCCGGACAGTGCGCCGACCAGGACGCCGAGCGCGACCGGTGCGGCAATGCTCGCGTTCACGTCGCCGCGGGCCAGGTAGATGCCCGCCGACGCAGCCGCGGTCACCCCGATCATGAAGTTGCTCGTCGTGGATGAGACCTTCATCGGCAGGCGCATCGCGCCGTCCATCGCGAGCACCTTGAGCGCGCCCGACCCGATCCCCAGGAGGCCCGAGACGATCCCGGCGACGCCCATGAGGAGAAAGCCGAGCGGGACCCGGCGGGCCTCGTATTCCACCTCACGTCCGAGCCGGGCGTCGGGATAGCTGGAAGCGAGCCCCATGCGGGTGGCGATGTCGCCGGGCTCCACCGGGGGTGGCAGTTCCTCGCGCAGGCGGATCACCTGCTGGCCGGCGGAGAGGAGCAGCACGATGCCGAGGAGCAGGTACAGGACCTGCACCGGCACGACGGCCGCGAGCAGGGCGCCCACCACCGCGCCCGAGGTGGTGGCAAGCTCCAGGAACATGCCGATGCGCATGTTGGTCAGCCGGTCGCGGACGTATGCCGCCGCCGCCCCCGAGCTCGTCGCGATGACCGAGACGATGCTCGCGCCAACCGCCTCGTGGATGGGGACCCCGAAGAGGACCGTGAGCGCGGGGATGACGATGATGCCGCCGCCGACGCCGGCAAGCGCCCCGATGATGCCGGCGGCGAGGCTCATGATGAAGATCCAGACGTCGGTCGATACGGCCATGCGGCGAGAAGTCTAGATGGCCGACGGCGCGCCCGCCTGCGAGCGCGTCCGAAGCGGGCTTACCAGCGGCCGTGCGCCGGATGCCCGGGCCCCACCGCGACGAACGTGCCGCGAAACGACACGCAGACGTCGCCGCCCGCCTCGAGTGTGGATTCGACGACGGCCCGGTCGCGCTGCAGGTCGACCACCTTCGCGCGCAGGCGGATCGGACCCAACCGCGTGGGAGTCGGACGGCGCATCCGAACCGTGTACTCCGCGGTCACGGTCGAGGGGAGATGCTCCGCCCCCGCCTGCTGCATGAGCGCATAGGTGGCTGCCCAGTTGCTGTGGCAATCGAGCAGCGTGCCGATCACGCCGCCGTTCAGCGCGCCCTCGAACGCCTCGAAGCGTGGCGCCGGGTCCCACTCCGCGACGAGCTCGGGTGCAAGCTCGGGCGCAAGCTCGGCGGAGGCGTCGACCGCACGGGTGGCGTCGAGGGTGACCCCCGACCCCGCATCCCGTGGCGCGCGCTGCGGCCCCTCCGCACTGCCCCCTCCGGGGCCCGCGGTGCCGTCCGGCGTCGGCATGCCTCGTGCCGCCGCTGTGCCCCGTGCCGCTGGCGTGCCCCAGGCCGGCGTGCCTCGTGCCGGCGGCATTGCTGTGCCCCGTGCCGCCGGCGTGCTCCAGGCCGGCGCCCCCGGTTCGCCCGCGATGAAGCTGCGCACGTGCAGACCGTCGCGGTTCGCTGGTCCGCATCCGAAGCAGACTGCGCGTGGCGCCAGACGCTCCTGGAGGCTCGGGTGCTCGGCCACGGATCGAGTGTACCGTCTCCCGGTCGGCGCGCCAGGCGGGCGCTGCGTCAGGCCCGTTCGCTTGCATGCGGCTCGCCGGCCGGGTACGGTCCGAGAATGAGTGATCGCCTCCCGAGTCTGGGAGCCCGCGGCGAAGGGTGGGTGCTGCTGCAGGGTGTGATGCTGCTGCTCGTCGCCGCTTCCGGCCTGACGGGGAATGCCTGGACTGGCATGCCGCACGTCGCCACCGCGGTCGTCGGTGCGGTCCTCATCGTCGCGGGCGGTGCGCTCGGCGCGTGGGGCATCCTCGACCTCGGCGATTCGCTCACCGTGTTCCCGCGCCCGCGGGCCGGCAGCGATCTCGTCACGGGCGGCGCGTACCGGCTCTCGCGCCATCCGATCTACGGCGGCATCATCGTGGCCGCGTGGGGCTGGGGGCTGCTCACCGCCGCGCCGCTCGCACTCGCCGCGGCGTGCTTCACGACGCTGTTCTTCGATCTGAAGTCGCGGCGCGAGGAGCTCTGGCTCGCCGAGCGCTATGTCGACTACCCGGCGTACCGCACGCACACCCGCAGGTTGATCCCCTGGCTCTACTGAGCCGCTCACTGGCTCTCCCAGGGGGGCCGTGGCGTCGGGTGCCGCCGCCCGCCTCGGCGGCGCCCGCCTCCGTGCCGCCCGCCTCCGTGCCGCCCGCCTCCGCGGCGCCAGCCCTGTCTCTTATACACA
>JBJKRK010000324.1:0-2614 GCA_046704705.1 Candidatus Limnocylindrales bacterium
AGTCCCAGCAGCGGCGCCACGGCCACCAGCGGATCGGCGCGGCCACCCGGCCGGTACCCGATCAGGATCGTGGCCGCAGCAGCCGCCCAGAGGATCGCGAGGAGCGACGCGAGCGCCCGCAGGTACATGATCCGGACACGCACGCGAGCAGTCTACGGTTCGCGCCCGCTCGTCACCCTGGTCCTGCCGTAGATACCCTTGCTCGCCACGCGGTCTTGCCGTGGATGCGGCGCCTCGGAAGGTGGTCTTGCCGGCGGGGCCGCTCGCTTCCGCGGGCAGTGCGCGGGCCACGGCGCCTCCGACCGTGGGGGTCTTCCGGCCTGTGCGCGCTCTGCCCCTCCGACCGTGGGGATCTTCCGGCGCGTGCCTGGGCTACCATCGGGTGCCTGTCGATCGCTCCGATCCGTGGAGGTGCATCCGCGTCATGTCCGCAACTCCGGCGCGCCCGGTCACGACGCCCGCGGCGGGAAGGTCGCGCAGGCCTCCCACCCCGCCGCTCGTGAGCCTGCTGACCGATTTCGGCGAACGCGATCCGTGGGTGGCGATCTGTCGCGGCGTGATCCTGGAGATCGCGCCAAACGCCCGACTGCTGGACATCTCGCACGACGTGACGAAATTCAGCATTCTCGACGGGGCCCTCGTGCTGCGGTCAGCCCTCCCGTACCTGCCGGTCGGCGTGCACATGGCGGTGGTCGATCCGGGCGTCGGCACGGCGCGCCTTCCGATCGTGCTGTCGACCGCGCGCGGCGACGCGCTGGTCGGCCCCGACAACGGGCTGCTGATCCCTGCAGCGGAGGTGCTGGGCGGCGTCGTCGGCGTGCACGTTCTCGAGCGCGAGGAGTACCAGCTGCCGGTCGTCTCCGCCTCGTTCCACGGCCGCGACATCTTCGCCCCTGCCGCGGCGCATCTGGCGCTCGGCGTCGCTCCGGGGGCGTTCGGCCGGTCTCTCGACCCCGCGTCGCTCGTCCGGCTCGAGGTCCCCACCGCTCGAGTGCAGCAGGGCGAGCTCCACACCGCGGTCGTGTACGTCGACTCTTTCGGCAACGCGCAGCTGGCGGGGGATGCCGGCGCCCTGCGCGCCGCGATCGGCGAGTTGTCCGAGGGCGCGCGGCTCCGGTTGTCGTTTGACGAGCCGCGCCCTGAGGCGCTGCTCGCCTGGGCTCCCACGTTCGGGACGGCCGAGGTGGGGACCCTGCTCTGCTACGAGGATTCGTGCGGTCGCCTGTGCGTGGCGGTGAACCAGGGAGACGCCGCGGCGCGTCTGGGCCTCAGGCAGGGGGACCGAGTGACCATCCGGCGGTCCTGAAGACCGGCCCGCGCTACTGGCTGCGGGTGAGGCGGACCGTCACGACCGTTACCCCCGCGACCAGGACGGCAAGCCCGACCACAAAGACGGCCGCCAGGATGGGATGACCGACATACGACGGCGTGGCGCCGGTGCGCGTGTCGTTCGTCGCGCTGTACGGCGCGGGAGAGGCGGCGAGCGCGACGCCCGGCAGCAGCACGGCCACCACGGCCAGGACGGCAACAAGGGTGGCGCACCGCATCCAGAACCTCGCGATCGGCGCGGGCATCTCCGCCAGCCGCGTCCGGATCCACTGCATCGCAACCGAGCCTAGCACCGAACCGATCGAGGCGCCTTCCGCCCGCGGCTCAGGGCATGAAAGGGCCCGGAGGAACCTCCGCTCATCACGTGGGCGTTGATGTCATCGCCGCCGTTAGTGATGGCTCCTGGCCCCTCCGGGCTGATACGGACCTTACGCCCCGCTCGGCAGCCGGTCAATCCGACTTATCCACAACCCACAGTCGGTGAGCGGAGCTTATCCACCGGTAATCCACGCTCGCGGCTGCCCATTGCTCGCGCCGCCACGGGTTTCGGCCTGGGCGCCAGGACGTCAGCATGCGTCGCGACCTCAGCCGACGCGGGCGTGTCAGGCGACGCCGGTGTGTCAGGCGACGCCGGCGTGTCTGCCGACGCCGGGACGTCAGTCGGCCGGCCGGCCGGACACGGCATCGTGCGTGGCGAGGGCTCCCTCGTAGCTCCGCAGTACGAGCCGGCCACCGGTCAGCGTGGCGTCGACGACCACGTCCGAATGGGCGATGCGCCAGACGGTGTCGCCGCCTGCGTCGAGGGCGAGCGTCTCCAGCTCGCTCTGCACGATCACGTGCTCGAGGCGGGTCGAGCCAAGGAGGGCGAGAATCGGCGTCCCGGTCGCGCGGCTCCAGCGGAGCTCGCCGGTGCGTGCGACCAGGGCGTACACCCGGAACCCGTACTTCACGATGAGCAGCCCGGGAACGTCCCAGAAGAAGCTCGCTGGCTCGTCGTAGATCAGCGAGGCGAGCCGAACGGTCCATGTGCCCGCCGCGTGCTCCCCGCGGATCTCGGCCCGGCACAGGCGGTCGGGGTCGGCGGAGACAAGCCCGCCATGATCCTGCAGCGAACCGCCCACCTCGGACAGGGCGAACACCTGCGCCGCGTCGCCGGACCCGGCCCAGCGGTATCGAAGCGACAGTCCTCCGGGAAACTGGACGCTGCTTCGCCGGACCTCGCCGGCAGCGGTCATGTGGCCGGCGAGGCGCCCGCCGCAGCGCCGTCCCCGCTCCCGGCGTTGAG
>JBJKRK010000325.1:0-3116 GCA_046704705.1 Candidatus Limnocylindrales bacterium
AGGACTCGGCCACCCCGCGTCCCACCGAGCCCCCCAGCCCGACGCAGGTGCCCACCCCTGCCGGGCAGGGCCCGGCCACCTCACCCTCGCCTGCCCCCACGCCGGCCTAGCGGCATCCGCGGGCTCACCGGAGCGGCCGGCTGCGCCAGAGCAGGCACCACCCAACGAGGCGGGCCCCCGGGCCCGCCTGCCGGCGGACACGCCCACGCGAGAGCGAGATCTGGTTCGGCGCCCGCTCAGGCCGGCGAGGCGGGCGCCAGGCGACCTACGCGAAGAAGGCCTCGATCGCCCCGGTGTCGTCGGAAAACGCCCAGCGCTCGACGACTTTGCCGCCTTTGATGTGCATGATCTCCGCGGTCCGATAGTTGAAGGTCCTGCCGCCCCTCGTTGCACTCGCCTCAACCAGCGCGATCGTGTGGTCGTCACTGGCAAGGATGTCGTGCACCGTGGTCGTGATCGCGTAGTCGCCCGCGGCTGCGTCCTGTTCCGCCGCCAGCGCGCCCTTGCCGCGCCGTGGTTCAGTCCGACCGATCTCGTGCCACACGACATCGTCGGCCATGAAGTCGGCCGCGGCGCGCAGGTTGCCTGTGTTGAAGGCATCCAGCATCTCGCGCACAAGCGCCACATTCGGATGCTCGGGCATGGTTCCTCCTCCTCCCGCTCCCGGTCGGTCCGGCAATGCCCGGGACATGACACGCCGCCGACCGTAGGAGGCAAAGCCTAAACCCGGCTGCAAGGCTGTCCGTGAGGCGCGTGGGGGTCGGCTGTCGATCCCGAGAGAGGCCCGGCGGGTTCCAGCTGGGCCTCGCGTCGGCCTGGCCCCTCTACACGGCCTCGGCGAGGGCCTCCACGAACTGGCTGTTGTACAGGTCGTAGTAGAAGCCGCGGCGTGCCAGCAACGACTCGTGGGTCCCCTGCTCGACGATCCGCCCGTGGTTCATCACGAGGATCTCGTCGGCGCCGCGGATCGTTGAGAGCCGATGGGCGATCACGAAGGCGGTGCGGCCCTTCATCAACCGCGTCATCGCCTGCTGCACCAGCACCTCCGTGCGGGTGTCGACCGAGCTCGTCGCCTCGTCCAGGATCAGGATCGGCGGGTCGGTCAGGAAGGCCCGGGCGATCGTCAGCAGCTGGCGCTCGCCCTGCGACAGGTTGGCTGCCTCGTCGTCGATCTTTGTGTCGTAGCCGGCCGGCAGGGTGCGCACGAAGTGATCGACGTGCGCCGCTTCCGCGGCAGCCACGATCTGCTCCTCGGTCGCATCGTCGCGACCGTACGCGATGTTTTCGCGGATCGTGCCGCCGAACAGCCAGGTGTCCTGCAACACCATGCCGAACGTCCGGCGCAGGTCGTCGCGCGTCATCTCGCGCGTGTCGACACCATCGACCGTGATCCGCCCACCGTCGATCTCGTAGAAGCGCATCAACAGGTTCACCACGGTTGTCTTGCCGGCGCCCGTGGGCCCCACGATCGCCACCGTCTCGCCCGGGGCGACAACCACGTTGAGATCGTCGATCAGGGGGATGTCGGGCACGTAGCGGAACGAGACGCCGTCCAGCACGACGTTGCCGGCGACGGCCGCCCCGAGAACCTGCGGCGCGGCAGTGTCGGGGATCTCTTCCTCCTCGTCGAGCAGTTCGAAGACCCGCTCGGCCGAGGCAACCGTCGACTGCAGGATGTTCATGATCGAGGCGATCTGCGTGATCGGCATGGTGAACTGCCGCGAGTACTGGATGAATGCCTGAACGTCGCCGAGCGAGAGCGCACCCGAGGCGACCTGCACGCCACCGATGACGGCGATCGCGACGTAGTTCAGGTTGCTGACGAAGTTCATTCCGGGCTGGATGACGCCGGAGACGAACTGCGCCCGGAAGCTCGCCTGGTACAGGCGCTCGTTCTCCTGGTCGAAGCGCCGGATCGCCTCGTCACGGTGCCCGAAGGCCTTGACGATCGTCAGCCCGGTGTGTGTCTCCTCGACATCTCCCGTGAGCGTGCCGGTCTCCTCCCACTGCGCAGCAAACTCCTTCTGCGCGCGCCGGGCGATCAGTACGGTGATCGATCCGGCCACCGGCACGACCAGCAGCGAGATGCCGGCGAAGAGAGGGCTGATCAGCAACATCATGATCAGCACGCCGACGATCGTGAAGACCGCGGTGATGATCTGCATCATGCTCTGCTGCAGGGTGTTGGCGATGTTGTCGATGTCGTTGGTCACCCGGCTGAGCGTGTCACCGCGAGAATGGCCATCGAAGTAGCGCAGCGGAAGACGACCCAGCTTGCGGTCGACGTCCTCGCGCAGCCGGTACACAGTCCGTTGCGAGACGCCGGCCATGATGTAGTAACTGAGCCACTGGAACGCCGCGCTTGCCAGATACAGCCCGACGAGCACCAGCAGGATGCGGCCGACGGCGCCGAAGTCGACGCCCACCCCCACGGTGATGTGCATCGCCGAGAGCATGTCCGCGATCTGGTTCTGACCCTGCGCACGCAGGGCGGCCTCGGCCTGCTGCTGGGTCGTGCCGGCCGGCAGGAACTGCCCGAGCATCTTCCCGACCAGACCGTTGAACAGCTGGTCCATCGCGTTGCCGAGGATCTTCGGGGCGGCAACCTGCGCCGCCACGCCGATGATGGCGAGGGACACGACCACGAGGATTTTCGGCGCCTCGGGGCGCAACTCGCCAGCGAGCCGCAGGAAAGAGGCCCGGAAGTTGCGTGCTTTGCCGGCGGGCGCCCCCATCCCATGACCCATGAAGCCGCCGCCCATCGGGCCACGGCGACCACCCGGGCCGCCGAACCCCGGTCGGCCTCCGGCTCCACCGAAGCCACCACGGCCGGTCCCGGAACCGCCCGCACCGGAGGCGCCGGTCGGGTGCTGACCGCTCATGCGGCTTCCTCGGCCGTGAGCTGCGAGTAGACGATCTCGCGGTACGTCTCGCACGTCTCGACGAGCTCGTCGTGGGTCCCACGACCCACGATCGCGCCCCGCTCCAGGACGATGATCTGATCGGCGTGCATGATCGTGCCGATCCGCTGCGCGACGATGAACACCGTTGCGTCCCGCGTCTCAGCCGCCAGCGCCGCGCGGAGCAGCGCGTCGGTCTTGAAGTCCAGCGCCGAG
>JBJKRK010000326.1:0-8325 GCA_046704705.1 Candidatus Limnocylindrales bacterium
GCCCGGCGCCGGCTCGCCCGCCACAGGGACCCCACGCTCGACCCCCGGCGACGGCGCCGCGAATGTCGACCTGCGGCGGCTGCTCGACGAGATGACCCGTCGGCGCCTCGAGCAGCTCGACGCGCTCCCGTCCGACGTGGGGGGCCAGCTGCGAGCGCTCGAGCAGTACGACTTCCTCGACCCGGGCGCACGCGACCGGTTCCAGGCGCTGCTGGAGCGCCTGCGCGGGCAGGTGCTCGACTCCTACTTCCAGGGGCTCTCGGACGCGATCAAGGGGTTCACGCCAGAGCAGCTGCAGGCGAACCGCGACATGGTGCGGGACCTGAACCGGTTGCTGCAGGAGCGCCTGAACGGCCACGAGCCCGACGCGAGCGAGTTCCTCGCCCGACACGGGTCGTTCTTTCCCGGTGCGCGAAACCTCGACGACGTGATCGAGCAACTCGCGCAGCGCATGGCCACGATGCAGTCGTTGCTCGCCTCCATGAGCGCCCAGCAGCGCGGCGAGTTGCAGTCGATGATCGACGCGTTGTTGCGCGACGATCGGCTGCGCTGGGACCTGGCACAGCTCGCCGCCACCATGGATCAGCTGCTGCCGGGCGGCCTGGGCGAGCGCTTCGCGTTTCGCGGCGAGGAGCCACTCACGCTCGAAGGTGCCGTCGAGCAGCTGTCTCGCCTGGAGCAACTCGATCGTCTCGGCGCGCAGCTGGCGGGCGCCGACGACCCGCAGGCGCTCGCGGAGATCGACCCGGAGGAGGTCCGGCGGATGCTGGGCGACGACTCCGCGCAGGACCTCCAGGCGCTCCAGCGGATCGCACGGCTCCTCGAAGAGGCCGGGTTCGTCGAGCGTCACGGAGACCGGCTCGAGCTCACCCCGCAGGGGCACCGCCGCATCGGCCAGAAGGTGCTGAACGAGCTCTTCGCCCACCTGCGCCGGGATGCGCTCGGCGGGCACGCCGTCCGCCACGCCGGACCTGGCGGCGAGGCGGTGGAGGCGTCGGCGCCGTACGAGTTCGGTCGGCCCTTCAACCTCGACCTGCAGCGCACGCTCTCCAACGCCCTGGCGCGACCGGAGAACGCGCCCGGACGCCGCCGCGCGCGGGGACTATCGCTCGAACCTCAGGACTTCGAAGTGTTCCGCACGGAGGAGCTCAACCGTGCCGCCACCGTGCTGCTGGTGGACATGAGCCGCTCGATGTTGCTGCGCGGCTGCTTCGTGGCGGCCAAGAAGGTGGCCGTCGCGCTCGACACCCTGATCCGCACGCAGTTCCCGCGGGACGAGCTCCACGTGGTGGGGTTCGCCTACTACGCACGCGAGGTGCGACCGGGCACGCTCGCCTCGCTGAGCTGGCACGGGTACGAATACGGCACCAACCTGCAGCATGGCCTGCTGCTCGCACGGCGGCTGCTCAATCGAAGCCATGCGGGGAACAGGGCGATCGTCGTGATCACGGATGGCGAACCCACGGCGCATTTCGAATCGGGACAGGTCGCCTTCAGCTACCCGCCCACCCGGCGCACCATCGAGGAGACGCTGAAGGAAGTGGCCCGCTGCACCCGCGACGGGATCACGATCAACACATTCATGCTCGAGCGCTCGCGCGCGCTTGCCGCGTTCGTGGATCGCATGACCAAGCTGAACCGCGGCCGTGCTTTCTACGCGACGCCGGAGCACCTGGGCGAGTACGTCCTCGTCGACTACGTCGGGCGCAAGACCCGCCGGCTCTGAGGGCCCACCGGCGGCACTGGATGCGGGAGCCGCCAGGGTCCGTCAGGCGCTAGGATTCGGGAGAAGCACGACCGAGGCGTCCCTGGATCCGGAGGTTCCGCCCAATGTCCCAGCCCACTGTCGCCGGCACACCGCAGGAGCTTCTGCGGAGCGTTGCCGGCTGCCTGCACGTCACGGACCGCAGCCTCGTGGTCGACGATGCCGCCGAGCTGCGCGGCCAGGGGATTCGCACCCTCGTGTGGAGCGCCACGTTCAGCGAAGACCCGGCAACCGTCGAGGCGGCGCGGTGGATCGTCTGGGAGGCGGCCCAGGCGCTCGGGATCCATTCCGAGAGCGTCTACCCGCTGTACGCGGCCCGGGGGCGGGGTGAGTACGGCGGCTTCACCGTGCCCGCGATCAACCTGCGCACGCAGGTGTTCGACATGGCACGCACCATCCTCGAGGTGGCCGGGCGTCTCGACGTGGGAGCGCTCATCTTCGAACTCGCGCGTTCGGAGCAGGAGTACACGTACCAGCGGCCGGGCGAGTACGTCACGTCCGTGCTGGCCGGCGCGATCGCGGCCGGCTGGCGCGGCCCGATCTTCGTGCAGGGCGACCACTACCAGTTCAACGCGAAGAAGTACGCGGCCGATCCTGAGGGCGTCACCGACGGACTTCGCCGCCTGATCCGGGAGGCCGTCGCCGTCGGGTACGGCAACATCGACATCGACAGCTCCACGCTCGTCGACCTGTCACAGCCGAATGTCGACCTGGAACAGCGCGTGAACTACGAGCGCGCCGCCGAGCTCACCGCGCTGATCCGCGAGGTCGAGGCGGACGGACTGACGGTCAGCGTCGGCGGGGAGATCGGTGAGGTCGGCAAGCAGAACTCGACGGAGCCCGAGCTGCGGGCGTTCCTCGATGGGTACCGGCGAGAGCTCGACCGGCGCGCCGGGAAGGACGCGATCGGCCTGGCGAAGGTGAGCGTGCAGACGGGCACCAGCCATGGCGGCGTGCCGCTGCCCGACGGCAGCGTGGCGCAGGTCAAGGTCGATTTCGAGACGCTGCGCCGCCTTTCCGTGGTGTGTCGCGAGTACGGCCTGGCAGGCGCGGTGCAGCACGGCGCCTCGACCCTCCCCGACGAGCTCTTCCACAAGTTCCCCGAGGTGGAGACGGCCGAGATCCATCTGGCGACCGGCTTCCAGAACACCCTGTACGACCACGCCGCGTTTCCCGCCGAGCTCCTCTCGCTCGCGCACGCGTGGTGCGAGCGGAACTGCGCCGCCGAGCGCAAGGAAGACGAGACGGACGAGCAGTTCATCTACAAGACGCGCAAGAAGGCGCTCGGTCCCTTCAAGCGCCGGCTCTGGGAGCTCGAGACGAAGGACGAGATCCTCGCGGCGCAGGCGGAGAAGATCGAGATGCTCTTCACGCAGCTGCGCGTGGGTGGGACGCGGGAGCTCGTGCGCCGCTACGTCCCGGGCGCGGAGCGTCATCAGGCCCTTCCCGAGGCGTTGCGCGCGGCCGCTGCCAGCGCTTGAGGCGGCAGCCGCGGGTCCCATTCGTCCCTCGGCCTTCGAGCGACCCGCTCGCCGGCCCTGGGGCCGCGCGTCCTTGGGGCCCTGGTGCCGTGCGTCCTTCGGCCCTGGGGCCGCGCGGTTCAGGCCCTCCGGCCGCGCGGTTCTGCGGGCGCTGATCCGGCCGCGCGGTTCAGGCCCGACCTGGGCGACGGCCGGTCATTCGGGCCTGGCCGCGCAGGGTAGGATATTGTCAGACGTCCCGCCGAAAGCACACCAGTCCCGGAAGCCGGTCCGCCGGCCCCTGCAACGAGGAAACCCCGCCGCATGTCTACTCTCGACGAAGCCGCCGTCTATCGGGCGCTGAGCAGCGTCCAGGAGCCCGAGCTGGGGCGCGACATCGTGACCCTGAACATGGTGCGGGACGTGGTGATCTCGCCGGAGAACGACGTCAGCATGACGTTCGAGCTGACCACCCCGGCCTGCCCGCTCAAGGACGAGATCGAGCAGAACGCACGTCGAGCCCTGGAGGTGGCCGGCGCGCGCGCCACTGAGATCAACTGGAGCAGCAACGTCCGGCGCTCGGTCCCCACCCAGCCGCAGCAGCTCGTGGCCGGGGTGAAGAACATCATCGCGGTCGCCTCCGGGAAGGGCGGTGTCGGCAAGAGCACGGTGGCGGCCAACCTGGCCGTGTCGCTCGCGCTGGACGGGGCGTCCGTGGGGCTGCTGGACGCCGACATCACGGGCCCGAACATCCCCCTGATGCTCGGCGTGGAGGGGCAGCCGGTGGCCAGCCCGAACAACAAGATCGTGCCGCTCGAGCGGTACGGGGTGAAGGTCATCAGCATCCAGTTCTTCGTCCCTGAGGGCCAGCCGATCGTGTGGCGCGGTCCGCTCGTCGGCGGCGCCATCCAGCAGTTCCTGCGGGACGTCGAGTGGGGCGAGCTCGACTACCTGGTGGTGGACCTGCCGCCCGGAACGTCGGACGCGCAGCTGACGCTGGCGCAGGCGGTACCCATCAGCGGGGCATTGCTCGTCACCACCCCGCAGGACGTGGCCCTGCTGGACGTGGCCAAGGCCACGCAGATGTTCCGTCGCCTGAGCGTGCCGATCCTGGGCATCGTCGAGAACATGAGCGCCTTCATCTGCCCCCATTGCGGCGAGGCCACCGAGATCTTCGGCCGAGGTGGCGGCGAGAAGTTCGCCCGGGAAAACGATGTCGAGTTTCTCGGCGGGATCCCTCTCGATGTCCGGGTCCGGCAGGGGGGCGACGCCGGCGTGCCGGCCGTGGCGCAGCGCGACCCCGGACCCGCGGCGGAGGTCATGCATCGCATCGCCCGCACCGTCGCGGCCCGCATGAGCGTGCGCGCCGCCCGGGAGGCCCCGATCCTCACCGTGTCGTGAGCCGGCCGCCCGGGAGGCCCCGATAACTGCGCCGTGAGTCGGCCGCCCGGGAGGCCCCGATAACTGCGCCGTGAGTCGGCTGCCCGGGAGGCCCCGATCCTCAGTGCGCCGTGAGTCGGCCCCGCCGGGTTCCGGCTTGGCCGGGAACTTCCACAGACGCGTGTCCGTTCGGACGATCTCTCTCGCGCCCCTCTCGGTCCGGTCGACGCCGTCCGGTGCGCGGTTACGGTGGACGTGCCCGCAATGGCGCGCGCGCAATCGCGTGCGCGCAACGACACGCCCCAATGGTTTGCCCGCAACCACGGGCCCCCAGCGACACGCCCCAATGGTTTGCCCGCAGCCACGGGCCCCCAGCGACACGCCCCAATGGTTTGCCCGCAGCCACGTGCCGGCAGCGACACGCCCCAATGGTTTGCCCGCAGCCACGTGCCGGCAACGACACGCCCGCAACGACTCACGGCGATTCCGCCCACGCCTGGACCGCCCGGCCTGTGCCAGATGTGCGCCCCTGGGGGCCGTAACGTCACCCGGGGGCCGGCACACGCCCACAACCTGCCGGATACGCACCCGGGTGCTGTAACGTCACCTCGCGGCCGCTGACACGCCCGCTCTGTGCCAGATGTGCACCCGGGGAACGTACGGACGGGTTGGTCCTCCCATCGGAGCACGCAGCGCGGAACCAGCGCGACATCCGGAACGGCCGCACGCTCGCCCCGGACGATCTCGCGGGCGCCGTGCAAGGCGGGTGAGGCAGCGATCCGGCATTACGTTCCAGGGGTGGCAATCTGGCACGGTTCGCGGCGACTCCCGCCGGAAGTGCGGATCAGGCACCACGTGCCGGCCAGACGCGACGTGCCGCCTCTCGCGCCCCGGATCATCCCGTCCACCGGCGTCATCTGGCCGCGCAGCAGGGCGCTACAGGGAGCGATGCCCCGGGAGGGGACGGGCGCCCTGCTCCGCAGGGACGATGATAGTCGCCTCCGCGGCGGAGGAATAAGGCCGGCTTCACTCCGGCGTCGCCCGCGAGCACGAGCGGCAGGGGGGCTCGTCGCCCCGATCCGCTAGACTCGATCGCAGGCTCCCGGTTCGGAGCCAGCAACACGCCGTCAACGGTCGGGAGCGCCGGTGCGGGGACCACGCGGGCTCCGCGAGGACGGCATGGAGAGCGTCGCAAGGAGCCAGCTCGCCGGTGCGCCGTTCGTTGCGCGCAATGCGTGTTCGACGACTGCCGTTTCATGGAACGCGGACACCCGTCGTTACGGTGGGGCACAGCCGGCGCCGCCTGCTGTTCCTCACCGCGGCAGCGACGCTCGCGTGCGCCGGACTCTACGTGGCATCCACGCTCACGCCGACGGGACAGCTCCTCGGCGACTTCGTCCTGGAGGGACGCCCGGCGACCGATCCGCGGGCGGTGAGCGCGGCGGAGGATGCGCTGGCGACCGTCAGCGTCGGCATGCTGGCCGGCGCCTCGGTCGCGCTTGCGGGGCTCGCGGCGCTTTCCGGGCGGGTGCGCCTGGCGGTCGGGATACTGGTCTCGATCGCCGGCGCGAACGGCACGGCGCAACTCCTTAAGGTCGTGCTGCAGCGGCCGGATCTGACGACGACGGCGCCCTTCGGGTACGGCAACAGCTTCCCCAGCGGGCACGTCACCGTTGCCGCGTCGCTCGCGCTCGCGGCGCTGCTCGTGACGCCGCGACGGCTGCGGGGCGTCACGGCGCTGGTCGGAACCGCCTACGTCACGATCGTGGCGGTCAGCACGTTGACCGCGGGATGGCATCGGCTCGCCGACGCGGCCGGCGCGATCCTGATCGCGCTCGCCTGGGCTGCCGGCGCGGCGACGGTGCTGTCGATCGGGCACGGGTTGATGCCCCGCCAGTCGTGGCGGGCGGGATCCGGTCGGGCAACAGCGGTGCTCAGCGCATTGCTCGGCGGCGGTTCGGTGGTCCTCGGTGCGGGCGTGCTGGTAGTTGCGTGGCTCGACCCCCTGCACGGCGCATTCCGGCTTCTGTCGGTCGGGCAGGCGCCGGTGGCGTTCTTCGGGGCGCTCGCTGTCATCGCCGGGGTCGCGCTGCTCGCCTCGGGGAGCCTCCTCTGGGCGCTGCGCGGCATCGCCCTGGAGCCGCGGAGGTAGCTCGCCGCGTGCTCCGCGGCTCACGCCGGTGCGTGCAGCGCAACGTCAGTCGGCCGGGCTGTCCCCCAGTGCCCGCCAGAGTACCGAGCAGGCGGCGAGCGCCGCCCGACGCCGTCCCTGCTCTCCCGACCGGAAAACGGTCCGCTGCGCGTGGCGCACTGAGCGGCCGAGGATGAGCGCGACCTGCACGATGCTGTCGTTGCCGCGCTGATCCACGTCCAGCGCCAATCCGATCTCCGCGCCGGCTCGCCGGCGAACGCGGCGCGCCCCCCGGCCAAGGAGGCGGAGCGTGTCCCCGGGGTCGGCATGGAGGGTCGGACCCGCGGTCGGCGCGCCCGAGGCGCTGTCGTCGGGTTTCATCGGATGATCCGGATCCCGCCAGCCTGCCGGACGAACCTCTGCGTAGGCGAGCCACGGCGCGTCGCCCAGCAGTCGCGCCAGCGCGCCGCCGCTGCCCACCTCGAGCACGGCCAGGCGACGCCCGCGGAGACGCGCCCCGAGGGCATCGGTCCAGGTCTCGTCGTCGACCGCGAAGATGTGGTCGCCCAGGCGTTCGCGAACGACTCGTTCCGCCTCCTGCACGAGCTCGCGGGCGGACGGCCCGTGCGGCTGGAGGCCGCGCGAGGTTGCCGGGACGTCCGTGGCGTGGGCTTCCGGGGTGTCGCCTGACGGGATGTCGCCCGACGAGGTGCGGCCCGACGGAACCCCGCCCGACGAGGTGCCGCCCGACGGAACCACTCCCGATGGGATGTCGCCCGACGGGATGTCGCCCGAAGAAGGGGCGCCCGACGACGAGACCCCGCCCGACGGAACCGGGATGCGCGCGCTGATGCGCACGTCGACGGCGTCCGCGCGGGCGTATGTGGCGACGACCGGGTTCGCGGCACGCAGGAGCGCCTCGCCGAGGCGATCCGCGACGTGCGACTCGCCGATGTCGGTGAGGCGCAGCGTTGTCACCGCGATGTCCATCCCGACGCCCCGCGCCTGCAGCCGCGGCAGCACCTCGCTCCGCCAGATCGCACGCAGCTCGAGCGGCGGTCCGGGCAACGCCACGATCAACCTGCCATCCGGTCGCTCGACCCACCAGCCCGGCGCGGTGCCCTCCTCGTTCCGCAGGGGCGTGGCCCCCTCGATCAGCCAGGCCTGCTTGCGGTTCACCGCGGGCATCTGGACCCCGCGCCGCTCGAAGAGCGCACGCAGCCAGCGCTCGAGCTCCGGGTCGACGAACGGCGTCGCCTCGCAGGCCGCCGCGATCGCTTCCCGGGTCAGATCGTCGGGCGTGGGCCCGAGCCCGCCGGAGGTGATCACGAGGTCGACACGGGTGAGCGCGGCACGGATCGCGTCGCGCACGACATCGAGCGCGTCTGGCAGCGCGACGAGCCGGGTGACAGCAACGCCACGACGAGTGAGCTCGCCGGCCAGCTCGGCGCCGTTGGTGTCGCGCGTCTCGCCGGTCGTCAGCTCCGTGCCGACGAGCAGCAGCTCCGCGTTGGAGATCGGTCGTTGCACGTCATGGACGGTAGCGCATCGGCACCCGGAACGGTGACGGAGGCCGCCGGCCACGCGGT
>JBJKRK010000327.1:0-18294 GCA_046704705.1 Candidatus Limnocylindrales bacterium
CTGCCGCACGATGTGGCGCTCACGTCGCGCGCCGGCGAGGCCGCCGGCCTGGCGCGGCAGGCGGTCGACGAGGGCGCACGGCTCGTCGTGGCGGTCGGCGGGGACGGCACGCTCCACGAGGTGGTGAACGGCGTGCTGGAGGGCCGCGATCGTGCTCCGGAGGGCACCGCTGTCGGTCTGGTCGCGGCCGGCCGGGGCAGCGACTACGCGCGCGGCCTCCGGCTGCCGCGCGACCCGGCCACGCTCGCGTTGCGTTTCGCCGCGGCGCTCGAGGGCGACACACGCGCGCTTCACAGGGTGGACGCGGCGGAGGTTCGCTACCGCCGTTCGCCGCTCGTTGCGGGGCGTCCGCTCGACGATGGCCCGGCCTCGCCCGCGGTCGTCACGCGGTTCGTCAACTGTGCCGGCGTCGGCTTCAGTCCCTTCGTGGCACAGCGCACCGCGCGGTTTCCCGCGCGGCTCGGCGCGTACCTCTACACACTCTCGGGGATCGTCACCATCCTCGACTGGCGTGAACGGATGCTGGAGTTCGGCTGGGAGGACGGCACGATCGAGCGGCGGGCGGTGGAATCGGTCGAGCTCGCGCTGGGACCGTATGAAGGCGGCGGGATGATGATCGCCCCATCCGCCGATCCCGTCGACGGGCTGTTCGACGTCGTCACGGTCGGTGCCGTCGGTCGTGTGGAGATGTTCACCTTCTCCTGGCGGATACGGACGGGCGACCACCTCGCGAGCCCGCGCGTCAGCGTGCGTCGGACGGGGCGGTTGCGCCTGGTACCGGTGGACGACGGCGGCCCGGTGTTCCTGCAGGCCGACGGCGAGCTGCTCGGGCGCGACCCGTTCGACTTCCGGGTGCTGCCCGCCGCCCTCGAGTTCGTCTGGTAGGCTGTAGCGCCATGACAGCCGGTATGCGCCGCCTTCGCCGTGTTCCGCCCTTCGAACAGGGGATCACGCTGGGCGACTTCTTCGTCCCGGTTCGGGTGGGTGAGCGCGCATCGTCCCGCCAGCGGCACCTCTCGCTCATCCTCGTCGGCGTCGTGCTCATGGCCGCGTCGGCCCAGTTCGTCGTGCGTATTCCGGGCACCGACGTCCCGCTCACCGGGCAGACGTTCGGCGTGCTGGTGACTGCCACCGCGCTCGGCTTCCGCCGCGGCGTGGCGTCCATCGGTCTGTACCTGCTGCTCGGGCTGTTCCTGCCGATCTACGCGGCAGGCGACTCGGGTGCCGCGCACATCGCGGCATGGCAGCAAGGCCACTTGGTGCTTGGCGCGACCGGTGGCTATCTGGTCGGGTTCCTCTTCGCCGGTGCGCTCGTCGGTCGGCTCGCCGAGCTGGGATGGGACAGGCGCTACGCCGGGGCGCTGGCGGCGATGCTTCTGGGCAACGCGCTCATCTACGTCGTCGGTCTGCCGTGGCTTGCCGCATCGCTGTCGCTCAGTCCGGGCGAGGCAGTCGCGCAGGGGCTGACGCCGTTTGTCATCGGCGATGCGTTGAAGTTCGCCCTGGCGGCGGCGGTGTTCCCGCTGGGCTGGTGGCTGGTCGGCCGCCGCCCGAGCGATCGGTAACCAGCCGCCGGGCAGGGGCGAGGAGCCACAACCACCGAGCCGGCCGTCCCGCATCCCGGCGCGTTCCCCTGGGAGGAGTTTTCGGATGAGTGCAGAGCAACGGACACCCGGGCAGGCGTCGTCGCTGCCAAAGGGCGATGTCGTGGTCGATGCGACCGGGCTGCTCTGCCCGATGCCGATCGTGAAGCTCGCCGGGGCGATGCGCTCGGTGCGCGTGGGTCAGGTGGTGGAGGTCACAGCGACTGATCCGGGGATCCTCGCGGATGCGCCCGCCTGGGCCCAGATGACCCGCCACGAGATCATCGGCCAGCACTCCCACGACGGCCACCACTCCTTCTGGATCCGCAAGCTGCACGAGTAGGGGCGCCGCGGGGCGCCCGGGTTCACGCTCCGCCCGCGGGTTCCGAGGTCGTCTGCGCGCCCGGCGCCTGTCGCCCGCCGGCCATCAGGCGGCCGGCAGAATCGCCCAGAGCACGCGCAGAGCATTCCCGCCCAGCACCGCCCGGACATCGGCCTCCCGCAGCCCCGCGTCCAGCAGGCCCTGGGTGATCAACGAAACCCCGCGAACGTCGAAGGTGGCGCGCAGCGCGCCGTCGAGATCCGAGCCGAGCGCCACATGCTCGGCCCCTGCCAGTTCGATGGCGAAGCGGATCGTGTCGACGACATCCTGCACCCTGCTGCCGCCCAGCAGCTCGGTCGCGTACGTCACGCCGATGACACCGCCCGCTTCGGCCACCAGCCGCGCATCGTCACTGGAGACGTTGCGGGTTGCGGCGCTGTAGTGGCGCCAGCCGGTCCGCCGGCAGCGTTCCTGGAAGCCCGTGTGGCTCAGCACGAACGGACGCCGCAGCAGCGGCAGTGCGTCCCGGATTCCGGCCGACGACATGTGGGCCAGGTCGACGACGATGCCGAGCCGCTCCATCTCGGCGATGAGGTCGCGCCC
The DNA here is from genome assembly GCA_046704705.1 of Candidatus Limnocylindrales bacterium. GTDB lineage: Bacteria > Chloroflexota > Limnocylindria > Limnocylindrales > CSP1-4 > JBJKRK01. Next base: position 2,509 of record JBJKRK010000327.1, read on the forward strand.
CGCCGGCGTGAGGCCGCCCGCATGGCGCCCGGTGCCGGATCCGACATACGCGTTGTCCATCACGTGCGCCGGCGCGAGCATGCGCACCCCGAGCCGGTGGAGTCGTTCGAGGTTCGTCGGCTCACCGTCGAGCGCGTGTGCGCCCTGCACACCGAGGAACGCGCCGACCCGACCGTCAGGAGCCAGGGGTGGGTCCTGAGTCGGCAGCGTGCCAGGATCCAGGGATGGGTCCCGGGTCGGCAGCGTGCCAGGACCCAGGGGTGGGTCCCGAGTCGGCAGCGTGCCAGGACCCAGGGGTGGGTCCCGAGTCGGCACCGCGTCCGAACCCAGGATCGCGTCAAGATCGGCGCGCGAGCGAACGATCCGGAGGTGGCCCCCGGACCGACGCTCCCATTCGCCGATTCGCCCCGCGAGGATCTCGATCGTCGCCATGCTGCTCCCGAGCGCCTGCGGCGCGATTCCGAGGCTGAGGAAATGCGGCGCGGAGAGCGTGCCCCGCAGGTCCGGGAAGCGGGTCGCGAGCGAGAGCCCGATGAGGTTCACGCCGCCTGCCTGGAGTCGCGGCAGGTCGACGTGCCCGCGGTGCTGCCGCGGCACGAACTCGCGCCGGAAGAGCGCCGTGCCGACGAGGAGGTCCACGACCGGGGTGGCGCGGTGGAAGGCAGCCACCTCGGGCCGGACGACATAGGGCGGCGGCACGGCGACGGTGTGGCGCAGCCGGTCGACGACGTAGTCGAGCACGAACACAGCCTACGGCAGACCTTGGTACGCTCGCCCCATGGACGTGATGCGAGACGGCGGAGTGCTGGGCGTCGGACGGCGGCGGGTCGAGGGTCGTCCGAAGGTCACGGGCACGACCGCGTACACCGCGGACATGCGCATGGATCGCCTGAGCGCCGCCCGGCTCGTGGTGAGCCCGTGGCCCGCGGCGCGGATCGCGGCAATCGACGTACGCGCGGCGACCGCCGTGCCGGGCGTGCTGGCCGTCGTCACGGAGGCGGATCTCCCCGAGGCGCAGACGCGCGGACCGCAGCTGCCGCTGGCTCGCGACCGCGTGTACTACGCCGGTCAGCCGGTCGCCGCGGTGGTCGCGGAGACGGAGTACGCGGCGGCGGATGCGGCGGCGCTCGTCGAGGTGAGGTACGAGCGGTTGCCCGCCGTGGTCGATCTCCGCGAGGCCATCCGCGCGGATGCCCCCAGGGTGCTCGATGCCGCCGCGTCGGGCCCGACCGACGCCGGGGCGCACGGCGCCGCCTCGGTTGCCGAGGAGGACGGCGACCGTCCGCCCAATGTCAGTTCGCAGATGCGCCTGCGCCGGGGAGACGCCCGGACGACGCTGGCGCGCTGCCCGGTGAAGGTGAACCTGCGCGCCTCGATGCCGCGCGTCCACCAGGGATTCCTGGAGCCGCACGTCGTGGTGGCAGCGTACGGGCCCGACGAGCGCTACACGATCTGGACGCCGACGCAGGGCCAGTTCACCCTCCGCAGGGACGTGGCGACGCAGCTCGGCGTGCCGGTGCGCAGCATTCGCGTCGTGGCGATGCCCGTTGGCGGCGGCTTCGGGGGGAAGCTGGCGGGGCTCCTCGAGCCGCTCACGGCGCTGCTGGCCCGCCGGGTCCGCCGGCCGGTCAGGCTCGAGCTCACGCGGACGGAGGAGTTCCTCATCGGCCGGTCCGGGCCGGGCAGCAGCATCGACATCGAGCTCGGCGCCGACGCGGATGGCACGCTGCGCGCGATGGCGGCAGACATCCTCTTCGACAACGGCGCGGCCGCAGGCGGTGCGGCAGGCCTGTGCGCGGCGTTGCTTGCCAGCGTGTACCGGATCCCCGACGTGGACCTGGTCGCGCGTGATGTCGTGACGAACAAGACGCCTGCCGGAGCGTATCGGGCGCCCGGATCGCCGCAAGCGTCCTTCGCGCTCGAGTCCGCCATGGACGAGCTGGCCCGGCGCCTGGGGATCGACCCGATCGAGCTGCGCCTGAAGAACGCGGTCCGGGAGGGGGACGTGCTCCCCGATGGTTCGACCTGCCCGCGCATCGGGCTGGTGGAATGCCTCGAGGCCGCGCGCGACCATTCGCTCTACACGGCGCCGCCCGTGCCGGGGGAGGGGATCGGGGTTGCCGCGGGCGCCTGGCGCGGCGGGCTCGAGCCGGCCGCGGCGATCTGCCGCGTGGAAGAGGACGGATCGCTGAGCGTGCGGGTCGGGTCGTCGGACATCAGCGGCACCGACACGACACTCGCCATGCTCGCCGCCGAGGCGTTCGGCACGACCCCGGAGCTCGTCCGCGTCGAACACGGCGACACGGATCTCGCGCCGTACGCCGGTGCGGCCGGCGGCAGCAAGACCACGTACACCGTGGGCCTGGCGGTCGAGCGCGCCGCCGCCGACGTGCGCCGCCAACTCTTCGAGATCGCCGCCACGGAGATGGAGGCCGCCGTGGGCGACCTCGAGTTGGTCGACGGCACGGTTCGAGTCAAGGGCAGCCCGGACAGCGGCCGCTCCGTCCGCCATCTCGCTGGGCTCGCGGCGCGCTTCAACGGTCGGTACCCACCTCTCGAAGGGAGCGGGCGGTCCGCGCAGACGACCCAGTCGCCGATGTATGCCGTGCACGTGGCTCGTGCGCGGGTGGACGCCGCGACGGGCGCCCTCACGGTCACCGGCTACGCGGCGATCCAGGACGTGGGTCGGGCCCTGAACCCGCCTGAAGTCGTGGGCCAGATCCACGGTGGAGTGGTGCAGGGGCTGGGGCGTGTCCTCGGGGAGGAGCTGCACTACACGGCGGACGGTCAGCCGCTCACCACGACCTTCCTCGATTACCTGCTTCCGGGCGCCGAGCAGGTGCCCTCGATCGACATCCGGCTGGTGGAGGTTCCCTCACCGGTCGGCCCGTCCGGCGCCCGGGGCGTTGCGGAGCCCCCAGCTGTTCCGCCAGCCGCCGCGGTGGCGAACGCGATCCGCGACGCCTGTGGCGTGCGGCTCTCCGGGGTCCCCGCATGGCCCTGGGAATTGCTTGGATTGACGCCGGACGCCGCGGAGGGTTGAATCCGTATCTGCGCGCGCCTGTAGCTCAGTGGATAGAGCGAGTGGCTTCGGACCACTAGGTCGCGGGTTCGAATCCTGCCGGGCGCGCCAACTCACTGGAAGCACCCGTCGACGCGTGTGATGCTCCTCTGCGCGAGGCTGATCCAGGCGCGTCGGCGTCCGACGGTGCCGCCATGCTGGCGCCAGCTGGCACCGAACGTGGCGGACGGCTTCCCGGAAGCGTCCCTTCCAGCGTTGCGGTCACGATCCTCCGGGATGCCGATGCGCGTCGTTGGACTCGGCGAGAACGAGCTGCCGCCCCAGTCGTCACGCGAAGGCGGCGTATGTCACCGGCGCCCGGGATGGCTGGGCTGGACCGCGTCTACTGGATCCACACAGAGCTGTAGAAGAAGTAGCCGTTGCCGGCAGGCACGAAGCCGTGAACCCTGGACGAGTAGGCGCCGGGCGGGTTGGAGTTGACGATCGGGACCATGGGCATGTCCTGCGCAATGAGATCCTGCGCCTGCCCCCAGTACTGATTCGCCTGAGCCGCGGTCGGTGCCCGCACAGCCTCGTTGAACAACTCGTTCATCTGGTCGTTCTTGTAGCCGAACTGCCTCGCCGGCTGCCCGCCGGTGTAGCCGAACTCTGCCGTCACGAGGAAGTTGTCGGCACCAGCCCAGTCGCAACTCCAGCCGATGAGGAACATGGGGAGCCGGCCGCTCGTGATGTCGGAGTAGTACCCGGAGTGCCAGTCCTCGGTCTTCAGGTTGACCGTGAAGCCGACCGCCTGCAGATCGCCCGCGATCGCCTGCGCCTCCGTCTTCGGATCCGGCATGTACGGGCGCACGACGTTCGACGGGTAATACAGGTCGATGTTCAGCTGGCTCGGCGAGAGACCGGCCTGCTGCAGGTACTGCTTGGCCCTGGTCGGGTCGTAGCCCGGCAGGTTCTCCGCCTTGAAGCCCTCGGTCGCCGCTGGCACGAAGCTCTGCGGGATCTGACCGAGCCCGCCGAACAACGCGGTCAGATAGCTCTGCTTGTTCAGCGCGTAGGCGACCGCGAGGCGCACGTCCTTGTTGGCGTAGATGGTCGGGGTGGGAGCCCCGCCAGCGGGGCTGTAGAGACTCTGATTGAGCCCGAGGTAGCCGATGTTGCAGGACTGGCCGCGGTCGATGATGGTGAACCCGGAACTCTGGGCCGTCTTGACGTCTGCGGGGCTGATCGTCTCGGCCAGGTCGATCGCGCCCGATTGCAGCGCCTGCAGCTTGGCGGTCTCGTCACCGATCGGCTTGAACGTGATCTGATCCAGGTGCGCCGCGGTGGCGGTATCCCAGTAGTCGGGGTTCTTGACCAGCGTGATGTGATCGCCGGGCACCCAGTCCTTGAACATGAAGGGGCCGGTCCCGACCATGTCGTGGCCCTCACCGAGCTGGCCCTGGGCGTACTTGTTGTTGGCGAGCGGCGTCGTGTCGGCGTCACCCTGCTGCAGCGCGGTCGGGCTCTGGATGCCGAAGACCTGTAGCGTCTGGCTGATCAGGAAGTTCGACTGTGGCTGCTTCAGCGTGATGACCACAGTCTGCGGATCCGGCGCGTCGACGGACGCGATGTTCGAAGCAGTCCCGAAGCCGCCAAAGACATCGCCGTAGTAGTAGTCGTTGTCCTGAAGCTCGCCCTTCGGGAAGTTCTGCCAGCGCTCGTAGTTGTACTTGACGGCCGCCGCGTTGAAGGGCGTTCCGTCCTGGAACTTGATTCCGGTCCGCAGCGTGAACGTATACGTGCGACCATCCGAGCTCACGGTCGGCAGCGACGCGGCAAGAACCGGGATCACGTCGCTGATTGTCCCTGGCTTCAGGCCGACCAGGCCCTGGACGACCTGTGCCGCCACCTCCAGCGAATTCGTGTCGCTGGCGAGCGTGGGGTCAGCGAAAACCATGTCGCCGTCGAGCGCCACCACCAAGGTGCCACCGTTGACGGGAGTTCCCGCCGTCGATGCGGAGGCGCTGGCCGCCCCTTCGCTGCTCATGGGTCCCTGCGTTGCGGGGGCCGGCGTCGAACTGCTCGAGCAGCCCGTCAAGGCAATGACGCTCACAACCAGAGCACCTACCAGAAGAGGTCGTCGCGTGGACCTCGTTGCTCTCATTCCTTCCCCTCATGCACTTCCGACACGGCGATTGGTCGCCATGAAGTCACGCCGCGATCGCCAACAGCGGGTCGCCAGGATTGATGGCCAATGAGCTGACGATGAAGAGAACCGTGCCGTCAGCCGGGGCGGCGGGCGATTGCAGCACGGCGCCAAATGGATCCTGTATCGCACCAAGCGGATCACCGGCGCGCACGGCGTCGCCCGGCCGAACGCTGCAGTGCCAGAAGCCGAAGACGTCGGAACGAAGCCAGATCATCTCCCTCGCAGACCGTGGTGTCGTCCGAGGGGGCGGATCCCCTGCTGGAAACCGGAGGCCCACTGCTGCGAGCACGCGCTGCAGGCCGGCTGCGTGGCGTGCGACGTCATCGGCTGGCCAGAGGCCCTGGCCACCCACCTCGGCGATGATCGCGGGAATGCCGAGCGCCGCCGCCGCCGTGGTGGCCGAACCGGGTATCGGTCCAACGAGGGAGAAGTCGAGCCCGTATGCCGCCGCCATCGCGCGAGAGGTGTCGTCGACTGCGGGGTCCCCGGTCTCCTCCATCATGGTGAACGGGACGATTGCCTCGTTCATGTCGCCGCCGTGCATATCGACGAAGGCATCCGACCCGGTCAGGACCTCGTGGACGATCCAGTCGGCAATACGCTGCGAGGCCGTTCCGGCAGGGTCGCCCGGGAACGTCCGGTTGAGATTGCGGCCGTCGAGCGGATCGACGTAGATGGAGCGTGCGGCGAACGCCGCGGGATTGGCGAGGAGCACCGCAATGAAGCAGCCGGAGAGGTCGGCCGGGTCGAGGGCGGTCGCGACCTGCCGCAGGGCCGCGATCCCGACGTACTCGGCGCCGTGGACGCCGGCCGTGACCGCAACACGCGGACCCGGGCGCAACCCGTTTGCGAGGACCAGCGGGATCGCCACGCTGCCTGCCGCCGCAGCGAGTTCGACGTAGCCAGCCACGCGCGTCCCTGGGGCAGCTCGCAACGGACCGACCACCACGTCTCGGTTGCCAGCGATGCGTCCGGACATCTTTCCCCCTCTTTGAGTGACCCCGCGGGCGACGCCCGTCTGAGTGAAGTCCGGCCAGCGAACGTGACAGAAGTGCCGTTCGGCCTGCCTGGGCGACCCACGCGGACTCGAACCGTACCGGGATGTATGGGGGCTCCGCTGCACGGAAGGAACGGAGGCACTCACGAGTCGACAGGCCCCGCGCGGGTGCAACGCGTCAAACTCGCACCCCGACACGGACGAAGTCGGGCGAGGGGAGTGGCGCAGGGTCGGCGCGATGAGCGATGCAGGCAGTCGGACCGCGCAGCCGGCGGCCGGTGCTCAGGGATTACCGCTAGCCCGTCGCTTGAGGCGCGCCGTGTCGTGCGAACGTGTCGCGCAGCAGCGCCGCGAACTTGCGCTCGTCGGCATCGAAGGCGACGTCGACCGTTGGCTCGTGCCCGCTCCGCTGGTGCGTGTCGATGACCGTGCGCCCGACGGTGAGCTCGCCGTGCGTCTCCACGTCCACGTGGCAGCGACGGGTGGAAATGACGGAGCGATCGATGAGAGCTGCGACGCATAGCGCATCGTGCACGGGCGCCGTGTTCGGTCGCGCCATCGGCTGGCCAGCGTCGTAGCCGCGGATCCGGCGCTCGACGAATGTGGCCGCCGCCTCACCAGCCGGTGTCCCAAGCCCCCGCAGCGCCTCGCAATCGGCGAGCGAAATGCACGCGCGATGGGTCGCGTCGAGGGGGACGAGCGTGATGCGCCGCACACCGCTCGTGAGGACCACGCGGGCCGCCTCGGGATCGGCCCACACATTGAACTCGGCCGAAGGAGTGACGTTGCCGACCTCATGGCCGCCCCCCATGATGACCAGCTCGGGGATGCGCTCGGCAAGGCGGGGTTCCAACGTGAGGGCCGCACCCACGTTGCTCAGAGGACCGGTCGGTACGAGGATGATCTCCTCGGTGGCGGTGAGGTACGTCTCGATCAGGAAGTCCACGGCGTGCCGCGCCTGCTTGCGGGATCTTGCCGGCGGGATGTCGAGATACCGCCCATGCACGTCGAGATGGCCGCCGCGGTCGATGCGGGGGCGGGGAAAGTCAGGGCGCACGAGGGGATGCGCCAGGCCCGCATACACGGGCACCTCGACGCCGATGTGATCGAACACGCGCAGCGTGTTCTCCGTCGTCAACTCGAGGGGGACGTTCCCGTTCACCGTCGTGGCCGCGACGAGTGCGAGCGCCGGATGCAGTGCCGCGAGCATGAGCGCGACAGCATCGTCGGTGCCGGTGTCGACGTCGAGGATCACCTGCTGTGCCATCGTGCCTCCTCGTTTCGGAATGTCCGGCCGCTTCCGGCGGTGCCAGAGTACCGGAGCGGCCTGCCGTCGTGCTGCCGACGGTCCGCCCCTGGGAACGACGCAGGGGCCCGTTCGGGTTGCTCTGACGATGCTGACCGCAGCCGAGCTGCCCCTGCAGGTCGTCCTCCCTGCGGCTCCAGATCGCCATCTCGAGCGCGTCGAGGGCGAGCTCGGCGCGCAGGGAGGCCGCGGTCCGCCAGCCCACGATGCGCCGGCTGAAGGCGTCGACGACGAAGGCCGCGTCGCAGAAGCCGGCCACCGTCCAGACGTACGCAGGCAGGTGGCCCGGGAGTGCATCGGCAGTGGCTGGCAGCGGCGCTGCACCAGAGGAGGCGGCGCTGCACCAGAGGACCGGAACTTGCAGTCCATCGGCCCTTGCCGGATACGGTGCGGCGCCCATGCTGGGGCCTGCGCGCGGGGATGCTGTGATCGCGGCCCATGCCCACGGCCGCCGGGACCGCGCCGAGCCACCGCGGTGCCGATCCGCGGCGGGGGTCTCAGGGGAGGATGGCACCATGCGCCGTCGCACGAAGCTCGTCCTTGTCACCGGCGGGGCCACGGCCGCCCTCGCCGGGGGCGCGATCGCCCGCGGCCGGCTCGTCGGGGATCGAGGACCGGAGGCCGCGGCGCCCGACGATGACGCCATTTTCACCGTGTTCGCACCGGGGGGTAAGTACGCGTACTGGTGCAACGGGCCCTCTGGGTGGGTCACGGCCAAGGTGATGCCGTTCCTCGAGCGGAACCTGTACGAGGCCGCCGCCGAGTTGCTCGATCTGCAGCCCGAGGACGAGCTGCTCGACATCGGCTGCGGGCCTGGGGCGTTCATGGCACGCAAGGCGCAGCACGTCCGTCGCGTCGTCGGCCTCGACATCTCCCCGACCATGCTCCGCGAGGCCGAGCGACGGCTCGCCGACCGGATCGAGGCCGGGACGGCACGTCTTGTGACCGGCAGTGCAGTCGACCTGCCCTTCGCCGACGGTGAGTTTTCCGCGGTGACGGCCATCAACGCGCCGGTCAAGCACGCCGAAGCCTTCAGGGTGCTCCGCCCGGGCGGTCGCCTCGTCTTCGCCGACCCCGAGCCACGGCGATCGTCCGGCGAGCCCGCGAGCGGTTGGGACGTGCCCCGCTGGAGCGAGGCCGACCATCGGCGGATGTTCGAGGATGCCGGGTTCGCGGACGTGACAACCCGCTCCGTCGGCATCCCGCCGCTCGGGGGCGAGCTGCTCGTCAGCGGCCGCAAGCCCTTGATGATGTGACGGGGTCAAGGGCGGACGGCCACAGTCAGCAGACAGACGCCGATGAGGTGGAAGTCGGCGAGCAGCGCCGCGCACCGCCAGGAGGTGACCGCGCCCGTCGGGCGGCGACACAGGAGCGGATGGGGATCAGCAGCGGGGGCAGCGTCGGCTGCGTCGCGATGGCTTACGGGCTGAAATGAGGGAAAGCGACAGGCAGGTGCGCCAACCGGGGTGATGGCGGCCCGAGGGGTGGGAGAGACGGCACAGCGCACGAAGCACGTCCAATCTCGGTCGTGGCCGGTGTTCCTCATGGCCATCGTTCTCGTAAGCGGGTGCGGCAGCTCAGCGCCGACGCCGGGCCCGTCCCGCACGACGGCCGTCGTCCAACCGCTGGGCCCGACGCCCGCCGTCACACAGACCTCGCCTTCCTTCGGGGTGACCGTGCCGTCGGCGGCGGCCCCTGCCGTCCCGTCCACCGACAACCTTGGGGGCCGGATCGCCGTGACCGTGACCGACGATCTCGTCGTCCGCTCGCAGCCTCGCGTGAGCGCCGACTCCACGATGTACACACCGTACCTCCCGCAGGGGATCGAGCTGCGGGTCATCGGGGGCCCGGTTGAGGGCTCGGGCTACACCTGGTACGAGGTGGTGCCGATCTCCTTTGTCCTGCAGGGCAACCCGGCGTCCGGCTGGGTCGCCGCCGCAGGCAAGGACGGGGAGCCCTGGATCGCGCTTACGGTCGTCGATGCTGATCGTGGGACCTCGTCGGTCGCCGGGCCCGTTCTCCCGACAGGGTGGCATCACGAACTGGTCTGCAGCGCCAGCTCGACCGAGTGCCAGCTGCATCTCTACGACGCGGCGGGCCAGGAGCGGCCGGGGTGGCCGGTGACGCTCGCCGGCGGGTACTGGCGTGCGAACCTCGCCGTCGGCACCGATGGGATCGCCTACATCGCCTGCCGGATCGCCGACAAGGAGGTGCTTTTGAGCGCCATCGATGTCGGCGGCGCGTCCGTGCCGGGATGGCCGATCAAGGTCACGGGGTATCCACGGCGCGTGGAAGCCGGGCGAAACGGCAGCGTCTACCTCGGAACGGTGAGTGAGCCGGGCGACGGCGCCCTTTCGATCCACCTTTTCGGTCCTGACGGGCAGGCCAGGCCAGGCTGGCCCGCGGTGCTCCCCAGAACGGCCGACTTCGCGGTCGCGCCCGACGGCATCGTCGTCGGCTGGTGGTACGAGGATGTACGGGAAGGAACGCTCGACCTCCAGGCTGCTCGCACGAAGTACACGATGCTCGGGCCGAACGGCAGAACGCTGGGCGGGTGGCCGATCACGTCGACCGGCACCGGGACCGCTCCCGTCGTGGTGCAGGATGGCAGCATCTTCTACGTCGCTGGGTCCGAATACCCGCCAGACGGGAAGGTGTGGGGCCGCGACCGCAGCGGGAACCTCATCGACGGCTGGCCGTACCTGCTCTCGCCTTGGTATCCACCCGAGCCCCCGGAGCTGCGGCCCGATGGCCGTCTCCAGTTCATCCTCGGCGGGTACACGCTTGGGGACGGCACCACGCCGGACTCCCAGGTGATCGTGCTCACCACTACCGGCGAGGCAGCGTCGGGATGGCCGTACCGGACGAATGCCTCCCTCGTCGGCGTGCGGTGCTGCATCGACTGCTACTCCTACATCCCCCACGCAGTGTCGGCGGACGGGACGCTGTACCTTGCCCCCTGGACCGACGATCGGGCCGAGGTCGTTGCGCTCGATTCGCGCGGACGGGTGGTGGCCGGATGGCCGTACCGCCTGCCGCCCGGATCGAGGGTGGCGCAAGTGGAGCAGCGGTCAACCGAACGGATCGTGGTGACCCTGCGCGACTGCTCGACACAGGAAGGGTGCTGCAGCTCCGACGCCTCCTGGCAGATCACCCTCACGCCGGCTGGTGAACGCGCGCCGTAGGGAGTCCTCTCCATCTCGGTCCTCGACTGCGCGCCGGGCGTCCGCAGCCGTCGGCGCCGCTACGCCCCGCGACTGCCGCGCAGCTTCTCGAGCGCGATCATCTGCTCGATCCCTCGGAGGGTGAGCTCCGCCGTTCCCAGCTCGCGCAGCGACGACCAGGCCGAGCGCAACGCACGGGCGAGCCCCGTGGGCAGTGTGCGCAGCCAGCCCTCGATGCGCAGATCGACGAACTCACGCTTCTCTTCGATCGTCAGCTCCCGCGCGACGAGCAGGTTGCTCGCCTGTTCCGCGTCGACCATGGTCTGCAGCACGTTCCAGCGGCTGCCCGGTCGCTCGGTGCACAGCCCGACGAATTCGCTCGTGCCCGTCTGGCGGATCAGCTCCTGCTCGCGGGTGGTCAGCGACTCGTGCTCCTTCGTCTGGTCCCAGCTGTCGGCATCCTCGGCCAGGAAGCGCAGGTAGAGCATCGCGAACTCGCAGGTCGGCGCGACGAGGTCGTCGCGCACGCGATCGTCGACCCACAACGCCGCCGCGGCCCGCTGACATCGACGGGCAGTCGCTTCGGCGAACCCCGTGCCGAACACGAGCGCGACCGACTCTCGCACGAATCCCGGCAGCTCGTCGGCGACGATCTCCCGGTAGCCCGGGACGTGACGGTTGAGCAGCACCGCCGCGCGCTTGTCGACGACCGCCAGGTCGCTGACGATCGCGGGCAGGCCGAGCGTCTGGCAGGCGAGGGTGTAGTTGATCGCCCGGGGCAGGGTCACGCCCTCCGGCCACGCGTCCCGCAGGTCGCGGTTGTTGGGGAGTTCGGTCGCGCCGCCCCATTCTTCGGGGTATTCGGGAATCGACCGACCGTAGTTCACCGATCCGGTGGCGCGGATCCGGACCCGCGTCTGGGGAACCAGCGCTCGGAAGGGGGAGACGAGGGGCGCGATCCGGAGCAGCGTGTCGGTGTGCGCCCGGACGCCGGCGCCGAGCAGCTCGAGGAGCGACCCACGCTCCGCGGCATCGACCGCGGCAGCCCTGCGCCCGTCATCGCGAACCGCCGCCCGGAACTCCGCGGCGAGTTCGTCGGTCGCGGCCGGATCGTCGATGCGGATGCCCTGGAGCGTGACGCCACCGGCCCGCGCGAACTGGCCGATGACGCCGTCGTGGGCCGGGTCGAAGCCGCCGCGGAACCCCGCCCGCCCGGCCCCGATGAGCAGCGTCACCCGGGGCGCTTCCTCCCCGAACTCTGCAGCCCGCGCGGCCAGGCGACGCTCCGCCTCGTCGCGTCCGGCGACCGTCAGCGCGTATGCCGCGTCGGTCGCGATCTTCCCGCTCTGCTCGGCCGTGTCGGACATCGCGACGAACACGCGCGCCAGGGGCTCCTGCCCGTCGAAGCGCGTGGCGAAGCTGCCCGGCGTGGGCATCCCGGTCAGGCCGCGATTCCGCCCGAACGCGCGGTACAGGGCATCGAGGAGGTCGGGAAGGCACGCCAGCGCGCCGACGTTCTCGACCAGCGGCACCATCCGTACACGCTCCGCACGCGCGAGGAGGCTCGCGCGCCGCTCAGGCGGGATCCGCATGGCGAGGAACGCATCCAGCCGCTCCGGAGCGCCCGTGAAGAGCCCGTGGAGCGCTTCCAGGTAGAGCGCGCCGACTTTGACCAGGGCTCCGAGGTCGGCCTCCGAGTTGATCTGTGGCACGGTGATCTCGCTGATCGCGTTCTGTGCCGGCTCGATCTCGAGCCGCTCGCATGCGAGCAGGAACAGGAGGTTGGTGCGCGCCACCGACGCGAGGATCCGCGAGATCTTCTCCTCATCCGCCTCGAGCCACGGGTTGGGTGCTCGGAACAGGAGGTGTCGATCCTCGCCGGGGACGATGCCATGGCGCAGCAGCGCGAGCACGACCTTCTCGGGCACGTCGAGCCAGTCGGGGCTGATCTGCCGGCCTTCGTAGTCGAGCAGCACCTCGGTGCACGACCCGAGCAGGTCGGTGATCGATTCCTCGTACTCCGCGCGGGCGTCGACCAGAGCGTGCCATTCGAGGTGGGTGAGCGCCGCCTCCGCCCGATGAGACACGCCGTCAGCGACCGACTCGAGCGCGCGCGCCAGCTGCTCCGCGCGATGCGTGGTGGAGTCGGGATGCTTGGTACCCGTGAGGCGGATGCCATCGCCCGGATGGTGCTCGAGGAACGTGCGCCGTGCAGTACGGAACGCGGCCGGATCGAGCTCGTCGAGTGCGGAGTAGCCCTCCACCGTGCAGGCGCTGTCCCACACGGTGTCCTCGATCCGCTCCCGCGACGGGGCGCGACCGCCCACCCCCGTCCCCTCGCGCCCCTTGCGTTCGAGGCACACGCGGACCCGGTCGATGAACACCGCCAGCTCGCTCACGTCGCGTGATCCGTACGACAGCCGCTGCCAGGTGCCGTATCGCGCGGCGTGGCTCCCGGCGAACGCCGCGAAGGGGATGCCCCCGACGCCCCCCTCGAGGAGGAACTCGAACGCGTCGACCGAGTCGCGCACGACCGCCCGCTCACGGACGCCGTTGCGGAACCGCGTGTATGGCTCACCGACCAGGCCCGGGAACGCGAGCGGCGAGTAGAACGTCCCGCCGTAGTCGGTGCGCTCGACGCCCAGGTGGGCCAGGCTGTCCGCCGCGGCCAGCATGAAGTCGCGCCGAGCGCGCATGTAGGGGGAAGGCCGGCGCAGGCCCGCGAGCGGGCTCTGGAGCGCCGCCAGCGCCCAGTCCTGCGCGAGGGTCGAGGGCGTCGCGACCAACCATGCCGAGAGGTTCCCGATGATGTCGCGGGCGCGCACCCCGTCGACGCGGATCTGGTCCGAGAGCACCACCCAGCAGGCGCGCGCGCCGGTCGAGGCCCCGAACATGTCCATCTTCGAGAGGCCGGAGAGCGTGACCACCCAGTTGCGCCACTCCGGGTTCGCGAAGGCCGGGTTGACGAACGAACCCAGGTAGTCGAGGCGCTGGTACACCGAGTCGTACAGCACGTACACGCGGTGCTCGGCGGCCCGGCGGACCAGCTCCTCGACGAGCGAGCGCGGATAGACGCGGCCCGTCGGGTTGTGCGGGTTGTTCAGGATGACGGCCGAGATGCCGCCGCGATCCAGCAGCTCCTCGAACTCGTCGGGATCGGGCAGGAACTCCGGTGCCCGCGTCGGCAGCTCGACGACGTGCTTGCCTCCGCGCTCGACGAACCAGTCGTACTCCCAGCTCGGCCGCGGGACGACGACGCCCGAGCCGTCCGGTCCGAGTACCTCCAGCAGCATCGCGAGGCCCGAGCGCGTCCCGGGCGTGAACACGACCTCGTCGGGCATGAAGCGAACGTCGGACGAGGGGTAGTCGAGGATCCCATCGCGATTGATGAACTCGACGATCTCGCCGCGGACGTCCGTGCGGCCGACTGCCGGCCCGTAGCTGTGGACCGTGTTGCGCGTGATGCGCTGGGCGGCACGCACCACTTCCGGGTGCGGGGCGAAGTCGGCGTTCTTGTAGTCGCCCTGAGTGAGGTCGAGGGCGCCTTCCTGCTGGACGCGACGTGTGAACACGCGCACGAAAGGCTCGGGGGTCGTGAGCGCCCGTGCGGAAAGCCGGAAGGCGGTGGGCGGCCGATCCGGCTCGTCCACGGTGCGGGCAGGCGGTGTGGCGATCGACTGGCTGGGCTTGGACACTGGCTGACGTTGAACCTCCGCGCGGACTGTACCGCGATCCCCCCTGCGTCTGCCGGGCCCGGCATGCGCGCCGCTCCTCGCGAGACAATCAACACGAGCAGCGCATGCAGAGGTGGAGCGATGAATGTGCACGAGGGGGCAGGGCGACCCGCCGACCCGACCCGGCTGGTGGATGTCGAGCGGCTGGTGCGGGCCTACTACGATGAGCGTCCCGACCCCGCCGTGCCGACGGAGCGCATCGCCTTTGGCACCTCCGGCCACCGGGGCTCATCGCTTGCCCGGTCGTTCAACGAGGCGCACATCCTCGCGACGACCGAGGCCATCTGCCGGTACCGCGCCGCGCACGGGATCGATGGACCGCTGTTCGTCGGTCGCGACACCCACGCGCTTTCCGGCCCGGCCTTCGAGACCGCGCTGCAGGTGCTCGTGGCGCATGGCGTCCAGGTGATGATCGACGCCGCAGACAGCTGGACACCCACGCCCACGGTGTCCCACGCGATCCTCGGGTACAACCGCGGGCGCGCCCGCCACCTGGCGGACGGCATCGTGATCACCCCCTCGCACAACCCACCCGAGGATGGCGGGTTCAAGTACGACCCGCCGACCGGCGGACCGGCGGACACGGATGTCACCGCGGCCATCGAGCGCGAGGCCAACACGTTGCTCGAGGCGGACCTGCACGGTGTGCGGCGGGCGAGCGATGCGGACGTGCGGGCCGCCGATTGCGTCCATCGCCACGACTTCCTCGCGTCGTACGTCGGCGACCTGCCCTCGGTGATCGACATGGAGGCAATCCGCGGCTCGGGGCTCCGGATCGGAGTGGATCCCCTCGGGGGCGCCAGCGTGCGCTACTGGGATGCCATCGCCGAACGCTACGGGCTGCAACTTACGGTCACCAACACGGCAGTCGATCCGACGTTCCGCTTCATGCCGCTCGACTGGGACGGCCGGATCCGGATGGATCCCTCGTCGCCCTATGCGATGGCGGGCCTGCTCGGGATGCGCGAGCGGTTCGATGTCGCGTTCGCCGCCGATACGGACGCGGACCGCCACGGGATCGTCACGCGCGGCGCAGGGTTGCTCAATCCCAACCACTACCTGTCCGTGGCGATCGAGTACCTGTTCGGGACGGGTCGACCCTGGCCGGCCTCGACCGCCGTCCGGAAGACGCTCGTGAGCAGCGCCATGATCGACCGCGTCGCCGCCTCGCTCGGCCGGCGCCTTGTCGAGGTGCCGGTCGGATTCAAGTGGTTCGTCGCGGGGCTGCTCGACGGCTCGCTCGGCTTTGGCGGCGAGGAGAGCGCCGGCGCATCGTTCCTCCGCCGGGACGGCACCACCTGGACGACCGACAAGGACGGGATCGTGCCGTGCCTGCTCGCGGCGGAGATCACGGCCCGCACCGGCCGCGATCCTG
>JBJKRK010000328.1:0-2559 GCA_046704705.1 Candidatus Limnocylindrales bacterium
CTTCATGGCGCAGTACTACACGGAAGCACAGCAGTTCATCTCCGATTGGAACTCGCTCGGACTGAAGCTCCCACTGGTCGGCACAGAAGGCGTCGACTCGACGACCCAGTTCTTCCAGCCCGTGGGCGCCGCGGCGAACGGATTGGTCTTCACCACGCCCTTCAACCGCGACAGCACCGAGCCTGCCGTGCAGGACTTCATGAAGGCCTTCACGGCGGCCTACGGGCATGCGCCGGACATGGTCGCCGCGACGACGTACGACTCCTTCATGGTGCTGAAGGACGCGATGCAAAAGGGAACGTCCGCGCAGCAGATCCGGGACGGCATCGCCGCCACGAAGAACTTCGTCGGGGCGACCGGTACGATCCAGTCGTATAACAGCACGGGCGAAGTGGTGAAGACGGTCGACCTCGAGGTGATCAAGGACGGCCAGGTTCACCACTACGGCGAGGTCACCGACCCGTCGATCATCACCCCGTGACGTCGGTCCGCTAGGCAGCGTCGAGGCGAGCGAGGGATGGAGATTGTTGCGTCCAGCCTCGTGCAGGGGGTCGTCCAGGGATCCCTGTACGCGCTGATCGCGCTCGGTCCCTCGCTCACCTACGGCCTGTTGCGGATCCTCGACGTGGCCAATGCGGCGGGGCTCGTCCTTGGCGCGTATGTGGGCGTCGAGGTCTACGGGGCCACCGGCCAGTGGTGGCTGGCGCTACTTGCCGGGGCGCTCGCGGGCGCTGTGCTCGGGTGGCTGCTGCAGCGGCTCCTGTATCGGCCCATCCTGGGTCGCGGGCCGATCGTCCCCTTGATCGCCGGCATCGGGGTGTTCATTGCCGCGGAGGAAGCGTTCCGTCTTGTCTTCGGCCCGTACAACCGCTCGTTCCCAGCTGCGATCCCGCTGCCGTCGTTCGAGCTCGCCGGTGCACGGCTCGCGGGCGTCGATGTGCTCGTGGTGCTGGTCGGCATCATCGCCTTCCCCGCCACGTGGTGGGTGTTGCGCCGGACCTCGCTCGGCCTCGCCTGGCGAGCGACGTCGCAGGATGCGGAGACGGCGCAGGCGGTTGGCATCAACAGTGGCCGTGTGATCGCCTCGATCTTCCTCATCGGCTACGCTCTCGCCGCCGTCGGCGGGGTGCTGCTCGGCATCACGTACAACAGCGTCTACCCCACGATGGGTGACATCCCGGCGTACAAGATGCTCGCGATCATCGTCCTGGGCGGGCTGGGCAATCCGCTGGGCACCATTGTGGCGGCGATGCTGCTGGGCCTGCTCGAGACGTTCGTGGTCGCGTACTTCGGGTTCGTGCTGCCGCGCGACGCGATCGCGTTCATCGCGCTGATCCTCATCCTGCTGGTCCGCCCGCAGGGCCTCTTGCCCGGCGACGTGGTGGTCCAGTGAGCCTCGACTACATCTTTGTCGTCCTCGTCACGATCTCGATCTACGCGATTCTCGTTGTCAGCCTGAACATCGTCGCGGGGTACGCGGGCCAGCCGAACCTTGCGCAAGGGGCGTTCCTGGGGATCGGCGCGTACTTCGCCGCCGTGCTATCGGTCGACTACGGCTGGTCGTTCTGGGCAACCATCCCGGCGGCGACGGCCACGGCGGGACTGGCAGGACTCCTGCTGGGCGCGATCAGCCTCCGATTGCGGGAAGACTTCCTCGCCATCACGACCATCGGGCTCAACTTCGTGGTGGTCGCCATGTTCCAGTACGTCCCGTTCTTCGGCGGCGCCGTCGGTGTGTACGCCATCCCGCTGCCGACGATCGGCAGCCACCAGTTCGGCGACGCCGACTTCCTGGTCGTCGGCCTGGTCACGCTGGCATTCGTGATGGCGCTCTCCAGGTACCTCGAACGCACCTGGCTGGGCGCGGCCATCCTCGCGATCCGCGATGACGAGACCGCGGCGGCTGCCACAGGGGTACCCGTCGCGCCGTACAAGATTGTCGCCTTCGTGCTGAGCTCCGCGTTGGCCGGGCTCGCGGGAGCCCTGTACGCACCCTTCATCTCGGCCGTGACGCCGTCGAGCTTCGGTTTCAGCGAGTCGGTCGTCATCCTGGCCATGCTGGTCTTTGGCGGAATTGGGCTCGTGCGTGGCGCCCTCGCCGGTGCGATCGTGCTCGGCGCGCTGCCCGAAGTCTTCCGTTTCATCTCCGACTATCGCCTGCTGGCCTTTGGGGCCTTGCTCGTGCTGATGCTGCGCTTCCAGCCGGAGGGCCTCCTTGGCAGCGGCGGCAGGCTGCAGCAGTGGTTCGGCCGGGTGGCTCGGCGCCCGCGCTCAGGAAAGGTACCGGTCTCCGGTGGCCCTGCTTGAGATCGAGGGGCTGGTCGTCCGCTTTGGTGGATTGGCCGCGCTCGACGGGGTCAGCCTGTCGGTCGAGGCGGGCGAGTTCGTGTCGGTGATCGGCCCAAATGGAGCGGGCAAGACGACGCTCTTCAACGTCATCGCGGGCGCCCAGCCGATGTCGGGAGGCGACGTGCGCTTCGATGGACGATCGATCCGGGGGCTCGGCCCTACGCGAATGAGTCACCGCGGGATCGCCCGGACGTTTCAGGTGGCCCGTCC
>JBJKRK010000329.1:0-2768 GCA_046704705.1 Candidatus Limnocylindrales bacterium
CCGGGAAGGCGAGCCCGGGCGTCGGGCGTTCGGACCCCGGCGCCATGGTGGACGCGGCCGCCGACGTCGTGACCGCCGGCCCCGTGGCAGCTGACGTCGTGACCGCCGGTGTGCCCGTGGCGCCGAACACGCCCCCCTGCGGCCGGACGGCGCTCGCAACGCCGATCAGCATGGTCAGTGCGAGACCCGCGAGGGCGAGCACGACCGAGGTGTCGCGGACCAGGGTCCGGCGTCGTTCCACGGCGCTGCCCGCGAGTCGCACGACCGGGCGGTGGCCGACCATCGGCCGGGGGCGCTCACCCGCACCCTGCCAGATCAGTCCGCTGCCGGTGGGTGCGGACGCGGCGCCGGAGTAGCCCAGCCGGCTGCACCGTGTGCCGCCACAGAAGCGCGCTCCAGGCGGCCGGGGCGCGCCGCAGAAGCGGCAGTAGCCGTACGGGGCGAGCTTCCTGCCTGGCGATCCGGAAGCCTCCCCGTCCGCGCGATCCGCCATCGTCCGATGCTCGATCGTCTCTCCCCGTCCCGTGCAAGCGATTCTAGGTGGGTGGTGAAGAGGGCGCCGGGCACCGCGAGACCGCCGGGCCGCCCTCTCGAACCCGCATGCTCGAGCGGCTCTCTCGTCGTCCGGCGCGTCGCTCGATTGCCCCGGTCTCGAGCTCACCTCGAGAGAACCGGGGGAGGGGGCGGGCTACCATGGCGCCGCTGTGCGGTCCATGACGACCTGCTTTACCGGAGCGATCCGGAACCTGCCGAAGGAGTCTCTGCATGCAGTGGGTCACGCGCGAACATCCCCACACCGATCGCGTCGCCTGCCCCTGGCTCATCCGCAAGTTCATCGACTCTGACGCTGAGATCGTCTACGTGCCGCGCGACGAGGTGCTGCCCTTCGCCGAGCGGACGGGCGCCATGAGTTTCGACGCTCCCGGGGCGCGGTACACCCACCGCGATGGGCTGTGCACCTTCGAAGTGCTTGTGGAGGACTACGGGCTGGGCGCCGATCCCGCGCTGGCGCTGCTTGCGAAGGTGGTGCACGGCGCCGACGTCAGCGCCGACGCCGATGTCACCCCTCAGTCGCGTGGGCTCGAGGCGATCGCACGCGGATTCGGGGATCTTGGGGTCGGCGACCAGGAGCAGCTGCGGCTCGAGTTGCCCGTGTACGACGCGCTCTACGCCTGGGCCAAGCGGCAGGTCGGCGGCGAAGGATGACGCGATGCCCGGGGACCGGCCTCCCGAGGCGTGCGATCCACGGGATGATCCGACGCGGGACATACGTGCCGAATCCGCGCTGCCGCGAGGCGCCACGCCGCCTCGCGGTCGATCCAGGATCGGTACAGTAGCAGTGGACCTCTCGTGACGGCTCGGTCGCACTGTAGGGGGATCGTGGAAACCAGCCAGCCGGGCAGCCCGTGCCAACCCGATCGAGAACTTCCGTCTCGTCTTCGCCGACGCGTTCCTGAAGTCGATCGTGGGACGCATGGACGACAACGCCGACATCTTCCGCCGAATCCTCGACGACGCCGCCTTCCAGGCCGTCGTGCGCGAGCACTACCTGCAGCGCGTGTACGGCCAGGCGCGAACGCGTGAAGGCGGGGCATGAATTGGCGACGATCGAGGCGCTACCGATCACAGCACTGATCCCCGAGACCGCGAAGAACCCCATCGTGATCTACGAGTCGCACGCTGCGCTGCGCATGGCCATCGCGGAGCGGCATTCGATTGCGGGACTGGTGGACTGGGATCTGCCCGGCGTGTACTGCCTGCTCTACCCGGTGGCGGCCGATGGGACGTTCCCGATCTACGTCGGCCAGGCGCCGTCAGGTTTGCGCAGTCGGGTCCTGCAGCATGTGAGCAAGAAGGAGGACTGGATCCGCGCCCTCCTCATTGCACGTGACACGACGCATGGGTTTCACTCGGCTCAGGTCGGCTGGCTCGAGGGGCGCCTGTGGCGGCAGGCGTTCGCTTCGGCACGCGGCAACCTGGTCAACAGGAATGAGCCGAAGGACGAGACCTTGCCGGACTACGAGCGTGCTGCCCTCGAGGCGTGCATCCTGCCGATTGGTCGTGTCCTCCGCCTACTCGGCTACCCGCTCGAGGCGGAAGACGACCTGCCCAGCCCAAAGGGACATCGTCCACAAGACGTTCCACGGCGTGACCATGGCTGACCTACTTGGGGCAGGTCTCATCGCCGCCGGCGAGACCCTGCACTTCATCGCCGCCGGGTATTCGGCGAGTGCGACGGTCGAGCCCTCTGGAAAGCTGCTGATGAACGGCAAGGCGTATGGCACGCCGTCGGGCGCGGGTCAAGCGATCCGTGGCCGTGCGACGAACGGCTGGGAACACTGGGCGGTGCAGAACTCACAGGGCAACTTCGTCCCGCTTGCGGAGATCCGGACGAAGTTCGTCGAGGCCAGGGCGCACAAAGGCTGAGCAGACGCTGGTTGTCTCGCGACGTCGTTGTGCAGGGGTTCGTCAGGGTGCGACATTTGCGAGATGTCTATCTCCTAACCCGCGCCCGCGTTGACGGCGCCACGGCCGGAGCCCGATAATCCGTCAATGGCCGCTGCAGGCGGCCGCGCGCAGGGGCGATTGGCTCAGTCGGTTAGAGCGCACGGTTCACATCCGTGAGGTCACTGGTTCGAATCCAGTATCGCCCACCAAATCCTCCGGTACGCGAACCTCCGGGCGTGCGGCACTCGGTGCCTGGGCCGGACGCGCGAGCGTCAGCGCCCCGAGCCGCGCTCCACCCCCGTCAGCTGGCGGATGGCGAT
>JBJKRK010000330.1:0-6310 GCA_046704705.1 Candidatus Limnocylindrales bacterium
GCCCGGTGTCCACCCGAGCGGCGGGATCGGCGAGCCGCGCCACGTCCTCCGCCGAGAGTTGCCGGCCCTTGGGCCAGCGCTCGCCATCGACGCGCAGCTCGCGCACGAGGACTGCGCCCACCGCCACCGCGGGAAGCGCTCGACCGGGAACGACGCGCAGCGGACGCATGCCCGCAGGATACGTGCCAGGGCGCGAGGTGAGGGTCCGGGGCACGCAGCACCGGGACGCCCCGGGCCCGAGGCCCCACACCCGGTGCGACAGCGCTCGTGGCCACGCGAGGTCCACGCAGGCAGGCCCGCCCCGGGCAAAGGGAGGCCCCGCCGGCGAGCGCTCGGCGGGGCCCCGGTGCTGCGAGAGCTGGCCGGTGTTGCCCCGGCCTTGCGGCTCAGTACCCGGCGATGGTCGAGGCGCTCACCGTGTAGAGCGTGTGGAGCTTCCCGCTGCTGTCGAAGCGGACCACATCCCAGCCGGTGAACACGTTGTGGTGCTGGTTGAAGTCGTACGACCCGCCAGCACCCTCGTAATCGATCGTCTTGCCTGCCTTCAGATCCTGCAGGCACGACGCGTACGTGTAGCACTCCGTGCCGGACTCGTTGTTGGTGACCGCGGTGACCTTGCTGACCCAGACAGTGGGATCCGTCGAATTCGCCATCGTCATGGCGAGCGCGGCGATCACCACGGAGTCGTACATGTTGTCCGAGAGATCGAGCGGCTGGTTGGTCTTGTACACTGCCTGGTAGTCCTGCACGTAGTGTGTCCATGCCGGGCCGCTCGGGGACGTGCCGGCCATGCCGCTGAGGTACTTCGTCGCGTAGCTCATGCCCATGGCCTTGGCGATGGTGATGCTTGCGCCGTTGTCAGTGCCGATGATGGGGACGTTGAGGTCGCCCAGGGACTCCATGTTGTGGAACAGCGTCCCCGCCGTCTGCGGGTCCGACTGCCAGAAGATCGCGTCGGGCTTCTTCGCGAAGACCTGCTCGATCTCGGTCTGGTAGGAGCTCTGGTCGGGCACCACGGCCTGGTTTGCCACAACTGTGCCGCCGTGGGACTCGTACGCCTTGAGCAGCGGCGCCAGGAAGGTCTGGGAGTTCTCCCCATTGTCGAAGATGAACGCGGCGTGCGTGTAGCCCATGTGGATGGCGTACGCCGCCATGGCCTTGGCCTGCGTCGAGTCGGAGGCCGTCGCCCGGAAGACGTACTTGTACGTCATGGTGTCGTACGTCGTCGCGCCGGCGACGAGGAAGTCCGGCAGGTGGGACGGGTCGTACAGCTTGACGACCGCGCCGGCGGTGAAGACGGTGGGTCCGAGCTCGAAGGCAGGGTGCTTCAGTTCCAACGCGTGCCAGGCAGGCACGGCATCGACCGTGTCTCCCGCGGTGTCCTGCAGCTCGTCTGTCAGCGGGTGGCCCAGAATCCCGCCCGCCTGATTCACCTCATACTCGCCGACCGTCGCACCATGACGGAGCGCGTCACCGACGAACGAGATCGTGCCGGTCATGGGGAAGAGCTCGGCCAGCAGCACCGGGCTGCCGCTGGGGGAAGCGGCGGGCGCTGCGCTGGCCGGAGCCGCACTCGCTGCCACGGCCGCAGATGGCGCCGTGGATGCCGCTGCCACGGGCGCCGCGGTCGCGCCCGAGCTCGGCGCCGACGTGCTGGCGGCCCCTGAGCACGCACTCACGCCGAGGGCCACGGCTGCCACCACGGCAGCCCACCTTCGGTGCGGATGCGTCTCCGTCGTCGATGTTGTCCGGACCATGGATCACCTCCTCGCTGTTGTGCCGCGCCGCTGCGGCAGCAATACCTGCCACGGTCAGTGGTCTTGTCAGGAACGCGCTGTCTCCAACCGCTCCGACGCCTCGTCGTCCGAGCGCCGGTCCTTTCCCAGGAAGATGGCCCCCAGGTCGAGCCGGGCGATCTCGGCTGTGGGGCCATCGATGTAGTTCCGTCCGGCAATGAGAATGAACACTCGATCGGCATGCTCCAGCGCCAGGTCCACGTTCTGCTCGACCACCACGACGCCCGTCCCACCTCGTGCGATGGCGACCGTCTTCTCCCAGACTCGGTCGATGTACATCGGCGCGAGTCCGCCGGTCGGCTCGTCGAGCAGCAGCACCCTGGGATCGAGCATGAGCGCGCGCGCCATGGCGAGCATCGTGCGCTGCCCTCCGCTCAGGGCGCCGGCACGCTGGTGCGCGGCCTGGCGGAGGTCCGGGAACATCTCGAGGACCTCATCCATCCGCTCGCGAGTCCCGGCAGGGCGCACGTAGGCTCCCATCTCGAGGTTCTCGGTGACGGAGAGGGTCGGGAACACGTTGTTGACCTGCGGGACGTACCCCATTCCGGCCCGCACGATGCGGTGCGGACGCCAGCCGGTGACGTCCTGCCCCAGCAGGTTGACCGTTCCCGCCATGGGCCGGAGCAACCCGGCGGCCGCCTTCAGGAGGGTCGACTTGCCGGCGCCGTTCGGCCCGACCAGCACCGTGATGGCCCCGGCATCGGCACGCAGGGTGACTTCGTGGTTGACGGGAATCGCGCCGTAGCCGACGGTGAGACCTTCGAGTCGCAGCACCTCGCTCATGCGGCGCGACTCCCCAGGTACGCCCGCAGCACCTCGGCGTTGCGGCGATGGTCGGCCATCGTTCCGACGGCGAGCGTGCGCCCTTCGGCCATGACCACGACCGGGTCGCACAGCCGATCGACGACGCCCAGGTTGTGCTCCACGATGAGGAACGACACCCCGCGACGATGGATCGCCCGGATGTGCGCTTCGATCACCTCCATCAACGCCGGATTGACGCCTGCCATGGGCTCGTCGAGCAGGAGCAGCCGTGGGTGGGCCATCACGGCCCGGGCCATCTCCAGCAGCCGCTTCTGCCCCCCGCTCAGGGTCTCCGCGTGGTCGTTGCGCAGCGCGTCAAGCCCGAAGACCTCCAGCAGCTCGCGACCCTCGCGCACGAGCTCCCGCTCGCTGGCGCCGATCCGCCGACGGTGGAGCAACGCCCCCATGAAGGATTCGTCGATCCGACCGGTGGCGGAGACGAGCAGGTTCTCGAGCACCGTCAGATGCTGGTACTCGCGGGAGAGCTGGTAGGTTCGCAGCAGACCCGCACGGGCGCGGCGATGCGGCGGCCACGCCGCGATGTCGTTGCCGTCGTACCTGATCACGCCCCGCTGCACGCGCTGGGCACCCCCGACGAGATCAACGAGGGTGGTCTTGCCCGCGCCGTTCGGACCGATCAGCGCCGCGATGCAACCTTCCGGGATCGAGAAGCTGCAGTCGTTGACCGCCTGGACACCTCCGTACGAGTGGGCGACACCTTCCACGGAAAGCAGGTCAGCCAAGGTGCCGGTCCTCCGCCGTCTGCGCTGCGCGCCGCGACAGGCGCTTGACGGACTCGAAGTAGCGACGCTTTCGCTCGGGCAGGACACCTTCCGGGCGGAAGTAGAGGACCGCGATCACGAGCAGCCCGATGGCGATGTTGCGAAATGCCGAGATCAGATCCTCGTGGCCAGGGATCGCAGGAAGCAGCCCCGTCCCTTCGATGATCACGATCCGGACGAGCAAGGCTCCCAGGACCGCCCCCACGATGTTGCCGCGTCCGCCCACGATGAGTGCCGAGAAGACGATCACGGTTTCCACGATGGCCCAGGCGTTGGGGTTCATCGCGGTGAGGAACTCGATGGTCAGCACTCCGGCCACGCCCGCGTACACGCTGCCGATCACCATGGCGGTCAGGCGCAGCCGCGTGGTGCGCTTGCCGAACGCAGCCGCGACATCCTGGTCCTCCCGGACGGCGCGCAGGGCCCGACCGAAGGGTGAGTTCTCGATGCAGTACGCGATCGCGAACAACACGCCGACGACCACGAGCGCGATCGGGATGAAGACGAAGACATAGTCGTTCGGGTTGACATTGAGCGGGGCGGCCAGCGGCTGCGGTACGCCGATCAGCCCGCTCGTCCCGTTGAAGAGCCCGGTCAGGTTGTTGGCCAGGCTCCACGCGATGGTCCAGACGGCGACGAGCACGATGGCCAGGTAGTCGCTGCGGAGCCGACGGATCGCGATCAGCCCGACGAGCAGGCCGAGCGCGCCGGCGGCCGTCGCGCCGACCACGAGGTCAAGGGGGAACGGCCAATTCAGGCCGAGGATGTAATGCAGCTCGCTTGCCGCCGTCGCCGGACCGAGCGCGGTCACCCCGGCGAAGTACGCACCCGTGGCCATGAAGGTGATGAAGGAGAAGTCGAGGATGCCGGCCATCCCGAAGGAGACATTCAGCCCGAGCGTCAGCGCGCAGTAGATCAGGAAGTAGACGACGAGGTTCGCCAGGTAGTAGTTGAGGTCGTACGGCATGGCGCGCTATGCCTTCCCGGCCACTGCCAGGATCCCCTGTGGGCGCAGGAGCAGCACGACCACGAGGATCACGAAGGCCACGTCGAGTTTGTACGCGGCTGGAATGACGACGACGGACAGCTCGACCGCCATTCCGATGACGAGCGCTCCCAGCATCGCCCCGTAGGGGCGTCCGATACCCCCCAGGATGACGGCCGCAAAGATGACGAAGAGGAACGTCACACCCAGGTTCGGGTCGAAGGTCACCACGTCGAGGGCCAACACCCCGCCCGAAAGCCCCGCCAGGAACCCGGAGATGATCCAGACGAACGCAACGATCTCCTCGGTGGCGATGCCAGTGACCGAGGCGAGGCTCTTGTCGTCGGAGATCGCGCGCATCGCCTTGCCCACCCGAGTGCGCGTCAGGAGCAGGTGCAGCGCGAGCATGCTCGCGACAGCCAGCCCGATGATCGCCAGGTCCTGGGGCGTGAGCAGCAACGGGCCGATCGAGAGCGGTTTCCCGAGCCCCACGTTGTACTCCTGGTAGTTCCCGCCCCAGATCGCCAGGATCGCGTTCGAGAGGATGAGCGAAAGCGCGAACGTCACGATCAGAATGAAGAGGAGCTGCTTGTGCCGCCGCGCGAAGGGTTCGAGCAGCACCTGGCTGATCACCAGCGCGGCGACCGCGGTGAGCAGCGCCCCCACCAGAAGCGACAGCCAGAACGGCACGTTGAGGACGGTGTTGAGCGTCCAGGTGAAATAGGCGCCCAGCGTCATGAAGTCGCCATAGGCGAAGTTGATGTAGTTGGTGACCCCGAACTGGAGGGTCAGCCCCACCGCCGCCAGGGAGATGATGGCCGCGGTCACAAGCCCGAACCCGACCGCGTTCAGCGCAATCGTCATCGGCGTGCCCTCCTGACCCGGCCGAACGCGCGGGCGCCGGGCAGTGCGGGCGGTCTCGGCCGGGCCCGAAGCGGCGAGCACAGCCTCCGCTTCATGCCACAGCCCGGCTGGCGTCGACGATCGCCTGGAGGTTGGCTTCGGGGACGGTGACCGGCACCACGCACCCGGGCGTCACGATCAGACGCTCCTTCCCGGCCTGCGCGGCCGCGTCGTGCACCTGGGACGCGACCTCCTCGACACTGCCGCGCGCCACCAGCGACCGGTCCAGGCCGCCGACGAGCGGACGATGCGTCCTGGTCCGTGCCTCGGCGAGCGACGGCCGGGTCTCCCGATCCTCCCAGTTGATGAGGTCGACCGGATAGCGGTCGACCAGCTCGAAGAGCGGGTTCATGCCGTGCAGGTGCAGGGCGATGAGACCGGAGCGCGGACGGAGCGCCTCCAGGACGAGGAGGTCGTAGGGCACCCCGAGCCGCTCGTACACGTCGGCACTGACGGTTTCGCTGTTGGCGAGCTGGGTGGCGAAGAAGAACCCGTCGGCTCCCGCTTCGAGGCACGCCAGGCCGAACGCGATCACGTCGTCCGCGCAGCGCGCCAGCGCACCGGCCACGGCGCCCTCGTCCTCCAGCGCGATCCCCGGAAACGCCGGGCCGGCAAGCTTCGCCGCCATGGTGAAGGGGCTGAAGATCGTCTGGATCATCGGCACGTCAGGGCCCAGGGCAGCTCGCACCTGCCGAAGCACCGACACCTGGTCGGCGAGCATCCCGCGCGCCGGCGACACCGCTGGCAGGCGCGCCCAGTCCGCGGGCGCGGCGATCGGTCCCGCGGCGAAGTACGTGGTTCCGAGCCCGTCGTTGGAGGCACGCACCTGGACGCCGTAGTCCATCACCGAGTACATGCCGGTCGGCATGAGCTTCACCAGGTCGACGTCGAAGCGGCGGTAGAACTCGACCGTCGCGGCGGCCAATCCTTCGGGCGTCGCGTCCCGATCCGGGAAGTGGTGCCAGAAGCTGTAGGTGAGCCGGTCGGTCGGTCTGCCGGCGAGCAGGGCGTCGAGCCTCTCTCGGTGGGTCATGGCGCGG
>JBJKRK010000331.1:0-24370 GCA_046704705.1 Candidatus Limnocylindrales bacterium
CCCTCGGGACGCGCGGCGCCCGCTCGCGCTGGTCGCGACGACCCACGGACGGCGCGCCGGACACCCCGGAGCGACCGAACCGCTCGCGGTCGACGGCCTGCTGGTAGGCCGACACGCGTCCACGACCGCGGCCGCGACCGCGTCCGCCACGCCGGCGTTGCTCCGCGAGCAGGTACTCGGGGATCTCCGGCTCCTCCTCCGTGAACTCCTCGTCCAGCTCGCCGGCGCTGCTGAGCGGCGCGCTCGGCATGCCGAGCTGGCGGTCCCACACGGACCCGAAGGTCGAGTGGACCGGCAACCGCGGCGGCTCCGGGGCGAATTCCTCTTCCTCGGCCTCCGGCTCCTCGGCCGGTGCGCCCGGAAGCGGCACCTGCCCCTCCTGGCCCCTCCCGCGCCCGCGTCCGCGTCCGCCACGGCGCCGGCGACGACGACGGCCGCTCGCCTCGCCGCTGAGCTCCATCGCCTGCGACTCGGATTCGTCGGTCGCAGATGCTTCCGCCTCGGCGCTCGCCTCGGCCTCCGCATCGCCGGCCGCCGGCGCGACCCGTGAGAGCCGCTCTCCGGGCAGCACCACGAGACCGGGCCCACCTGCCGGGATCGTGGCGCTCACCTGGGCGGCAGGCCGGTGTCGCTCCTCGTCGCGCGTCCGGCGACGGCGCCGCGTGGCCCCTTCCGTCTCCTTCTCCGGCACTTCCGTCATGGACAGGTCCGCCTCGGCGGCGACGCGCCGACCGCTGCGCGACGAGCCGCGCTCCACCCTGGCGATCTGCGTGATGTCCGTGAAGGTATCCGCGACGTCCATCAGGTCCGAGCTGGTGTTGCCGCGGAAGCTGATCACCTCCACGCGAACGCCCATCTCCTGGACGGCGCGGATCGCCGGCGCAAAGTCCCCATCGCCCGACACGACGACGGCCACATCCAGATTGCGGGCTGTCTTCATCATGTCGACCACGAGTTCGATATCGAGGTTCGCCTTGACCTTGCCGTCACCGTACTTGCGGATGTCCTTGGTGACGACCTTGTATCCGTTGCGCCCCAGGAACGCCTGGAACTGACGCTGGTTGTCGTTCTCCGGGTCGAGCCCGGTGTAGGCGTAGGCGCGGACGAAATCGCGCCCGGCGACCGCCGCCTTCAGCAAGGTCACGTAGTCGATGTCCACGCCTGCCGCCTTGGCGGCGTAGAACACGTTCGCCACGTCTACGAAGACCGCGACGTTCTTGCTCACGCAAGTCTCCTGTGTCGATCCGGCGTCGCCTCAGCGAGCCGGCTGCCGGCGCACATCGCGCCGGATGGTCAGGTCCGACCGGCGCTCACCGGCGCCAGTGGTCGGACGATTCTCGGGCCCGACTCCACGAAGCCCGCCTCGGCCCAGCGGGCGCGCTCGGCCGGATCGGCCGGGGGCTCCGCTTCCACAGCCACGCAGCCCTTGTTTCGGGCTGTCCGCAGCAGTTCGGCCGCGAGGCGCGTGCGAGTGTCGGCTGGTGCTGCCGTCTCTGTGATCAACACGTCGATGGTGCCGATGAATCCCCCCCGCTGGACCGAGGGGCGGATCGCGAGGACTCCCGCACCGACGATGCGACGGCCGGCCTCGGCGACGACCACGACGGCGTGGGGCAAGCCCACGAGCTGTCGCAGCAGGTCAGCCGGACTTGCCGACAGGGAAGCCGTGGCGCCGGCCGGTGCGTCAACCGCTCCCAGCAGGGCCACGATCCGTTCAACGTCGGTGATCCGCGCGGTGCGGATCTGGTACTCCACGGCGGCGAGCCATCCCTCAGCGTGAAATCGCCCGGCGCCCCATCCGAGGTCGCGGTCCGAACCACTCGCTCGAGCCTTGGGGTTCTTGTCCGAGCGCGCCGCACCGGGTGAGCTGCGGCGATGTCGCCGCCCGCACACGCCCCGGGGCGCTCAGAACCGTCTTGCAATCGAGGCGCCGATGCGTATCATACGCTAACCATCGCTGGCTGCCAGATGGGCCATCAACCGGTTTCGCCGGTCGCCGGGCCTCGAGGAGGGGGGCCAGCGCGGCGTTCGTCCCCAACGCCGCTCGGTCGGATCCTTGATGCGTGGTACCCGTTCCCACCGACGATTCCGCCTTGAGAGTCCTTCTGTCGCCAGCGCAATGATCCCGCACCAGTCGAAGCGGGCACAGGAGGAGGAAAAGCGACTTCATGGACCTCAAGAAGGTCGGCAGTATTGGCGTGTCCGCGCTCTTCGTTGCGACCGCCTGCTCGTCCGGCGCTACCAGCAGTAGCGCACCGGCGAGCGCGGCGGCACCGGCGAGCGCAGCGGCACCCGCGAGCGCGGCGGCCAGCAGTGCCGCAAGCGGCAAGACCCTCACGATCGGCGTCGACCTGCCCATGTCGGGCGGCGAGTTCGCGAATGGCGATCCGACCAGCAAGGGCATCCTGCTGGCGGTCGCACAGGCCAACGCCGCCGGTGGCGTGGCCGGCTACACCATCAAGACCGACATCAAGGACGACGCCGTCAACGGCGTGCACAACCCGCAGCAGGGCGCGACCAACGTGCAGACCCTGGCCGCGGATCCGAACGTCATCGCGATCGTCGGTCCGTTCAACTCGAACGTCGGCGCCGCGGAGATCCCCGTCACGAACGAGGCCGGCATCCTGCAGTGCAGCCCGGCGAACACGAACCCGGGCCTGACCAAGCCGGCATACGGCGCGCTGCAGTTGCGCAAGGCCTACCCGAACCGGATCAACTACATCCGCGTCGCCACCACCGACGACATCCAGGGTCAGGCGGGCGCTGACTACGCCTACAACGTCCTGGGCGCACGCAAGGCGTACGTGGTCGACGACACCGAGACGTACGGCAAGGGCCTCGCGGATGTCTTCGCCTCGGCGTTCACCAAGCTCGGCGGCACGGTCGTCAAGCACGACGGCGCGCCGGGCTCCACCAGCGACTACACCCCGCTCCTGACGGCGGCGCAGGCGCTGCATCCGGACGTCGTCTACTTCGGCGGCGTCACCTCGACCGGCGGCGGGCTGCTCCGCAAGCAGATGGCGCAGGTCGGCATGGGCAGCCTCCCCTACGGCGGCGGCGACGGCATCGTCGACGGCCCCGGTGGGGTCCAGGGCTCCTTCATCACCGTCGCCGGCGCGGCCGCGGCCAACTCCTACGGCACGATCGCGGCGACGCACGACATTCCCAACGCGCAGCAGTTCACCGACGCGTACAAGAAGGCCTACGGGGCCGAGCCGGGCGCGTACAGCGCGGCGGCATACGCCTGCACGCAGGTGATCCTCCAGTCGCTGAAGGCCGTGGCCGGCACGACCACCGACCCGAAGGCGCTGCGCGAGGCGGTGCGCGCCTACGCCACCACCTCGAGCAACACGTTCGACACCCAGCTGGGCACGATCTCGTTCGACTCGAACGGCGACACGAGCCAGCACATCATCTCCTTCTACAAGACGGACATGTCGCTCCAGGGGGGCAAGGGCGACTGGGCGTTCGTCAAGCAGCAGGACTTCGGCAAGAGCGGCCAGTAGGCGGCTGAACACCCGGACCGGGGAGCCCGCGCGGCTCCCCGGCCTCCGGATTCGTTCGGCCGGCTCGACTGCACCCCCGTCATGCAGATCCGACTACCCGCTCGCGCGCGCACCGACCTCGCCGGAGGGCGGCTGACCTTTGCAGCTGCGATCGTTGGCTCTCTGGTCGTGGCCTACCTGCTGGTGGGGGCGCAGCAGTTCACCAACTTCCTCACCATCGGCGCCGTCTACGCGTTGATCGCGCTCGGCTACACGATGGTCTACGGCATCATCGAGCTCATCAACTTCGCCCACGGCGACGTTTTCGGCATGGGCGCCTTCGTCTCGCTCTGGGTGCTCACCACGCTCGGCTTCAACGGGTCGATCAACAACCCGTTCGAGCTGGGCGTCATCCTCATCGGCCTGTTCCTCCTGACGATGGGCGTCATGGGGACGGTTGGCGTCATCATCGAGCGGGTGGCGTACCGGCCCCTGCGCAACGCGCCGAAGCTCGCGCCGCTGATCACCGCCATCGGCGTCTCGTTCATCCTGGAGAACATCATGCAGGCGTTCTTCGGACCGTCGCCGGTGAGCGCGCCGCAGATCTTCACGCTCAACGCGCGGTTCGAGCTCGCGGGGGCGTCGATCGGCTACCTGAACGTCTTCATCGTGGCCGTTGCGGTGGCCCTGATGATCGCGCTCGAAGTGTTCGTCGGCCGCACCCGCCTCGGTCGCGCCATGCGCTCCACGGCGCAGGACCGTGAGGCCGCGCAGTTGATGGGCGTGAACATCGACCAGACCATCGCCGTCACGTTCTTCATCGGCTCGGCGCTGGCCGGCGCCGGCGGAATCGTCTGGGCGCTGTACTTCGGCTACGCGGTGTTCAACCAGGGCTTCTACACGGGTCTGTTCGCCTTCACCGCCGCCGTGCTGGGCGGCATCGGCAACACGACGGGGGCGGCGCTGGGCGGCTTCTTCATCGGTTTCGTGTTCGTCGCCGCCGCGCAGTTCGGCTACTCACGCTGGGTGGAGGTGCTGATCTTCGGCGTCCTCGTGCTGGTGCTGGTGTTCCGTCCCACCGGCCTGTTGGGGCAGCAGCTGGGAGAGCGAGCATGAGCGCCGTGGCCGCCGGGCGGAACCCGCTGCAGCCCGTCCTGGAGCGAGCGGGCGCCCTGTATGACGAGCACCGCTCGATCTCGGCGATCGTCGTGATGGCGATGGTGACGGCGGTCCTGCCGCTGCTGGCACTCGTTCCGCCCTTCTCGGGCTTCAACGCCCAGATCGTGTGGGTCGACAGCTTCGCCAACGCCGGGGTCTATGTGCTCCTGGCGCTCGGCCTGAACATCGTGGTCGGCCTGGCCGGCCTGCTCGACCTGGGCTATGCGGCGTTCTTCGCCATCGGCGCCTACGCCTACGCCTTCGGCGCATCCCCCTTCTCGGGCAACGACTTCCCCTTCTGGATCATGTTGCTGGTGGGGGCATTCGTCGCGGCAACGTTCGGCATCCTGCTCGGCGCCCCGACGCTCCGCCTGCGGGGCGACTACCTGGCCATCGTGACCCTCGGCTTCGGCGAGATCGTGCCGACCGTCTTCCTGAACGCGGACCGGTACACCAAGGGCACGAACGGGATCAGCGGCGTCTACCTGCCCGCCCTGGGCACCTACCAGTTCCACTTCACCGACCCATGGCCCTTCTACCTGACCATGGCGGGGATCATCACGGTCGCGATCATGGCGATCTTCCGGCTGCAGGATTCGCGCCTCGGGCGCGCCTGGATGGCCGTTCGCGAGGACGAGCTGGCGGCCGCGAGCAACGGCGTGAACCTGGTGTCGACGAAGCTCCTGGCGTTCGCGCTGGGCGCATCGACCGCCGGCCTGGGCGGCGTGTTCACGGCGGCCAAGCTCTCCTTCGTCAGCCCCGACCAGTTCGGGTTCACCGTCTCGTTCACGGTGCTCGCCATGGTGGTCCTGGGCGGGATGGGCAACATCTGGGGCGTGGGGACGGGCGCATTCCTGCTCTTCATCATCCAGACGGTGGTCCTGAAGCAGCTCAACTCCTTCTTCGCCACGCTCGGCTTCACCGGCATCAACTTCCTGAACTACCAGTACCTGCTGTACGGCCTCGCGCTGGTGGGGATGATGCTGCTGCGTCCCGAGGGGTTGTTCCCCAGCGGGCGGCGCAGGCGTGAGCTGCACGTCGCCGAGGAGACTGCCGAGGACGTGGGGCCCCTCCCCGGAGAGGTTGCCGGAGGCGTCGACCAGTGAGCGCCACGAACGAGGAGCGCCGTGCCATCCTGCGCGCCGATCGCGTGACGCGCCAGTTCGGCGGGCTCGTCGCCGTGCGCGAGGTCGACTTCGAGATCCCCGAGGGCGCCATCGTCAGCCTCATCGGACCGAACGGCGCGGGCAAGACGACCTTCTTCAACGTCGTGGCCGGCGTGATCGAACCGACTGACGGGCACGTGGAGTTCCGCGGTCGGCGCATGGTCGCCCGTCCCCATCGCGGATGGGTCGAGCCGCTGCTGTGGTTCCTTCCCGCCGTCCTCGCCGTGCTCGTCGGGTTGCCGTTCGTGCTCGCGGATCGATCGGAACACGTGGCCCTCATCGTCGCCATCGTCGCCATGGCGCTGCTGATCTCGATGCTGCTGATGGCCTCGATCCGCTCCGATCTGTACCAGCGCCTCCTCGTGCGGACGGGAATCTTCCGCAGCGCGCGACCCAACGACATGGTGCGCGCCGGCATCGGGCGCACGTTCCAGAACATCCGCCTCTTTCAGAACATGACTGCGCTGGAGAACGTCCTGGTCGGCATGCACATCCGGTTGCACGCCACGCCCTTCGACGCGCTCTTCGCGACGCCACGCAGCCGGGCCGAGGAGGAGCGTTCCCGGCAGCGGGCGTCTGAGCTGCTGGCCCTGGTGGGCCTGGAGGGCCGCGAGAACGAGACCGCGCGCAACCTTCCGTACGGCGACCAGCGCCGGCTCGAGCTGGCGCGGGCGCTGGGAAGCGACCCCGTGCTGCTCCTGCTCGACGAGCCGACCGCCGGGATGAACCCGCACGAGACGGCCGAGCTCACCGAGCTGATCAGCCGCCTCCGCCGTGACCTGGGTCTGTCGATTCTGCTGATCGAGCACGACATGCGCGTGGTGATGGGGATCAGCGACCGTGTCACCGTGCTGGACCACGGTGAACGCATCGCGGAGGGCACCCCTGACGAGGTCCGCCGCGATCCACGCGTCATCGAAGCCTACCTGGGGGCGCCTGCCGCATGAGCGAGACCATGGTCGCCACGCAGCCCGCCGCCGACGTCGGTCGTTCGGACGGGCTGATCCTCGAGCTCGCAGACGTCCACACGTACTACGGACACATCCACGCGCTGCAGGGCATCTCGCTGGACGTGCACAGGGGCGAGATCGTCACGCTCATCGGCGCGAACGGCGCCGGCAAGACGACCACCCTGAAGACGATCAGTGGGCTGCTCCATCCGCGCCAGGGACGTGTCAGCTTCGAGAGCAAGGACGTATCCCACGTCAAGGCGCACGAGCTCGTGCGTCGTGGCATCGGGCATGCGCCCGAAGGCAGGCGGGTCTTCTCCCGTCTGACCGTCCTCGAGAACCTGCTGATGGGCGGCTTCACGCGCCGGTCGGAGGAGGTGACCGAGGACCTGGAGCGGGTCTTCACGTTGTTCCCGCGCCTCCGCGAGCGTGCCAGCCAGCGGGGCGGAACGCTCTCCGGGGGCGAGCAGCAGATGCTGGCCATCGGACGGGCGCTGATGTCCCGGCCTCGGGTACTGCTGCTCGACGAACCGTCGCTCGGGCTCGCTCCGATTCTCGTCCAGCAGATCTTCGCGATCATCAAGGAGATCAACGCGCAGGGCACCACCATCCTGCTCGTGGAGCAGAACGCCCTGCAGGCGCTCACGGTGGCCCATCGCGGCTACGTGCTGCAGACGGGGCATGTCGTGCTGTCCGGCGACGCCCGATCGCTGATCGAGAACGAGACCGTCCGGAAGGCGTACCTCGGCGAGATCTGAAGGTCAGGCAGGCCGATCGGGCCGACCCGGGGGGTCGCCGCATCGGTTCCCGCCGCCCGCCACGCATGGGCAGCGGGCCGGGACATCTTCGCCTCCGGGATCCGGGCGCTGCCGTCGATCGTGTTGGGCGGCGTCGGCCCGGACCGCGGCCGCTAGCGCCTGGACCGCTCCGTCAGGAGCGCAAACGAGCCCCACACGATGATCACCAGGCCGATCGCGGACAGCCACAGACCGGGCGCCCGATCCGGCAGGGCGAGCAAGCCGAGCTGGAGGATCTGCCACAGCGCGAGCAGGTAGCCGACGACGCCCAGGGCAGCAACCAGTCCGAAGCTGAGCGGACGGTCGAGGGCGAGCGGCTGGTCGCCGGCGGCATAGGGCAGCACGATCAGCGCGAGGGTGGCGACGGCCGCAACGAAGACCACGATTCCGAAGCCGTCGAAGGCGCCCGTCTGCAGTGCAGGCAGGCCGACCCCGGCCGTCTGCCCCCACGGGAACACGCAGCCGGCCAGCACGATGAGGGCGCCCAGCCCGGCGGCGATCCGGCCGCGCCCGAGGTCGCGCCGGTTCATGCGGTCGCGTAGACCTCGGGCTTCAGCACGCCGATGTAGGGGAGGTTCCGGTACCGCTCGCCGTAGTCGAGTCCGTAGCCGACGACGAACTGGTCCGGGATCGTGAAACCCAGGTAGTCGATCGGGATGTCAGCGAGTCGCCTGGCGGGCTTGTCCAGGAGCGTGCAGATCCGCAGGGACTTGGGGTTCTTGCCGCGCAGGTAGCGCATCAGGTAGTTGAGCGTGAGCCCGGTGTCGATGATGTCCTCGACAATAAGGACGTCCTTCCCCTCGATCGACGAGCTCAGGTCCTTCAGGATGCGGACCAGCCCGGAGGTCTCCGTGGAGGTTCCGCCGTACGAGCTCACCTCCATCAGGTCGATCTGCACGGCCACGGTGATGGAGCGCATCAGATCCGCCATGAACGGCAGCGACCCCTTGAGGACGCTCACCAGGGTCAGATCGCGCTGCGCATAGTCGGCGCTGATGCGGGCGCCGAGCTCCGCCACCTTGGCGCGGATCTGCGCCTCGGTGATGAGCACCGCGGCGACGTCGGCGTCCAGGTCGGCGGCAATCATGGGGCGAAGCGTACGCGAGGAACGGGGGTGCGCAAACCCGCTGTGCAGCTCACGCGTGGGTTACCGGGCGTGCGGCCGCATCACGCGACCGCCTGGCGCCGTGAGAGCGGGCAGCGGGTCGGTCCGATGGGGGACTGCCGGGACTCGCACCGGGCGGTGCGGCGGGAAGCAGCGGGGTGTCCGCAGCCGGCGGCAGACGCGGCGTCCCGAGTGGTTCGGCCGGTTGATCACCCTCCGCGGCATCCTGCCCCGCGTGCGGCGGCGTCATCTGGCCCTCGCTGCCGGTGAGCGAATCGAGCAACGCCAGGCGCCCGTACTTCAGCATCAGGGCGCGGAAGTCGCGCGCGTACAGGAGCTTGATGCGCACTTCGGGGTACAGCTCGCGCAGGCGGCGGAGCTTGCGGTTCTTCTTGCGCACGAGGCTCTGCTTCAGCGTGGTGAGTTCCACGTACAGGTCCAGGTCGGGGAGATAGAAGTCCGGCGCGAAGCTCTCCACCACCTTCCCGTCGAGATTCCACTGGATCGGGAACGTCCGCGCTTCGTACTGCCAGGCGATCTCGTAGTAGTCGAGGATCCGGGCAAGCTCGGCTTCGCTTGCGTGAGCGAATGCGGGAGCGCTGTCCATCGCCGTCCAGTCTAGCCGGTCCGCACCACGCGCGACTGGATGGCGCGCGCCAGCGGCGACGAGCCGGTCCGCACCCCGCGCGACTGGATGGCCCGCGCCAGCGGTCGCGGCGGCGGGTTTATACTCCCGGGGAGCATTGGTGCGGCGCTGTCCGTGCCAGCCAGCGGAGGAGATCGATACGAGCCCGCAGACGGCACCATCGAGCAGAACCCAGAAGACCGACGCGCTCAGCGACGCCCAGTCCGAAGCCACCGCCCATTTCCGTCACAGCTACGACCGTGACCGGGCACAGCTGTTGCGGCGCCTGTCGCGCATCGAGGGCCAGGTGCGCGGCATCGCCCGGATGATCGAACGCAACGAGTACTGCATCGACATCCTGCAGCAGACGGCCGCCCTGCGCGCTGCGGTCGACTCGGTGTCCGTGCTCGTGATGGAGGATCACATCGCGGGGTGCCTGCGCACGGCTGTCGAGACCGGCGATGCCGTTGCGTACACCGAAGAGGTCATGGACGTGGTGCGTCGCACGCTTGGGCGGCCTGTCCGGACCTCGCGCGGCACGAACACGAGCGAGTAGGCCGGGCCAGGCGCAGCACGGGTCGGCGCCGATGCTCGTGGTCCGGTGGCGCACTGCGGCATGCGCAAGGGCGGCTGCGACCGACGCAAGGCCGGCTGCGCGACCGACGCGGCGCTGATACTTCTCGCGCATCGCGGCCGCCGGCGCAGCGCTTGGTACTTCTCGCACATCACGCCCGCCGGTCGGGCCATACCGCGGGACTTCGACGG
Source organism: Candidatus Limnocylindrales bacterium (assembly GCA_046704705.1). Lineage (GTDB taxonomy): Bacteria > Chloroflexota > Limnocylindria > Limnocylindrales > CSP1-4 > JBJKRK01. The sequence continues at coordinate 10,052 of JBJKRK010000331.1, forward strand.
CACTGATCATGTCCCTGCACCGCGCCGGGAAGCGTCGGCCGCGACCGGCCTCGACGCGGGTGCCGTCGCGAGGAACCATGCCTATCTGCAGCGTCCAGGGACCGATCCCGCGCCTGGACCCGCCTCCCGCGTTCCGGGAGCGACGGCGGACGCTGCGCCGGGCCGCCGACCGGCTCCTCCACGAGGAGGCCACCTTCCTCGCGCGGAGTATGGACATCGCAGCGTCCCGCGAGCCGGCGCAGCGCCGTCTGGCCCAGCTGCTGGAGCTCATCGGTCGGACCGCCGGCGCGGCGCGGACCGCGCTCGTCGTGGACGGGGACGAGCGCCGCGTGCTCGTGGCAATGCCGGAAGGAACGTCGAGCCATGAGGCGGAGGGGCTCGCGGCCTGGCTGGATGCACATGCGCCTCGGCCACGCAGCCACCGGGCGGCAGCGGCTGCCGCGCCGGTGACCATCGTCACGACCCAGGCGCGGGGTCCGCGGCGTCCGCCCGCAGTCCGCCGCCCCAGGTATGCGCTGCAGCCCCTGCCCGACGGCGGTCGCACGGCGCTCGGTTTCGCCTTCCGCTCGACTCGGGCCGCCCAGCGGCTGCCGGCACGGTTTCCTCCGGCCATTGCCCGCCACGCCGCCGCCGTCCTCGCCCTCGCGACACGGCAGGTGGACGAGGAGCACGACCTCCACGAACTTCGCGGCCAGGATGCGGAGCGACGCCGGTTCGTCAGCACAGTCACCCACGAGCTCCGGACGCCGCTCGGCGCGCTGACGGGCTACCTCGACCTCCTGCTCGAGGATCCCGACGGCGATCCGGAGGCGCGGGCGGAGTTCCTCCACCGCAGCCGTGATCTGGTGGACGGCCTGGGGCACCTGGTCGGGGACCTGCTCGAGCTCAGCCGGCTCGAATCGGGACAGCTCCGGCTGTCCCCGGGGCCGTTCTCGGGTGCCGAGGTGGGACAGGCGGCGCTGGATGCGGTCATGCCCCTCGCCCGTGCGCGCGGACTTGCGCTGGAGGCACGACTCCCCTCGCGGCTCCGGACCATCTACGCGGACAGGCGCCGCGTGGAACAGATCCTCATCAACCTGCTCTCCAACGCCATCAAGTTCAGCCGGACTCCCTCCACCGTGGCGCTCGAGCTCCGCTTCCAGGGAGCCGTCGCCTGCTATGTCGTGCGAGACGGCGGGGACGGCATCGGCCCCGAGGAACGAGTCCGCGTCTTCGAGCCGTTCTACCGGGGCGCAGCCGAGGGCAGGATCGTGGGTACCGGTCTCGGGCTGCCGATCGCACGCGAACTGGCACAGCGCATGGGCGGCGGCCTCGACGTCGCCTCCAGCGAAGGCCAGGGCTCCGCGTTCGCCGTGGCCCTCCCGGCAACCGCGGCGGCCGACCAGGACCTGGTGACGGCCGTGCTCGCGCGCATCCTCCTCGAAGAGGAACGCCTGCTCGCGGAGGTGTCTCCTCGCGACAGCGCACCAGCTCCTGGGCACGCGTCCGGGAGACGCGCGGAGCGGTCGCTGGGCAGCGGGCGCGGCGAGCGGGCGGTGGTGCACGGCGCGCTGGCGATCGCCGACTGAGAGCCTGTGAACGAAACGCAGCCAATCGCAGGGGGCGGCACGGCTGTGCCACGGGGCCCCTTGTTGGTTGCCGCTCCAGGCAACTCGCTTCGTCAGCCCTGACTGGCTCGAGACGTCGAGTCGCCGCATATTCGCTCCGTGCGAGTAGGAAGCGGACGGGCGGATCACGAGAGCAGCACCGAGGCGAGTCCGCGACGCGAGAGGCGTCAGGCCCCGAGCAATGCAAGGGGTACGATCGCAATCCCATCCGCGTCTCGGTACGCCGCGGACCCCGTGGAGACCACAATGCCGTCCGCGAACCGATCGCCGAGATGATCGCGGAGCCAGCGGACGTGCCTTGTGTCATCTCGCGTGACCACCGCGCTGAGCTTCACCTCGATGGCGAGGACGCGACGATCCGACGCTTCCACAATGAAGTCGACTTCCCGCTCGCCTCCTTTCGTTCGGTAGTGCCACACGCGGCCCTCCGCGGCCTCGGCGAACACGCGGACGGACAGACACGCGAGGGACTCGAAGAGGCTCCCGAGCAGCGTCCCGGATCTGCGGATGTTCGGCCCGATCGGTTGCCCTGACACGAGTGCGTCGTGGTCGGCGTTGAGCAGACGCGCAGCGAGCGCGGGGTCGACGAGGTGATGCTTCGGAGGTCCCACGATGCGGTTGAACTGGCCCGTCGAGGGGAACCACGCGAGTAGCGGGTCCACGACCCAAAGACCCTCAAGCGCGTCGCTGTACGGCGCAGTCGTCGTCCGCGCCGGCTTTGTTCCCTCGCTACCTATCGCGGCGTCACGGATCGTTTCGCCCGATGCCGTCGTGGCGGTCGCTGCCGCATAGGCCGTCAGCCAGCGACGCAGGGCCGCCTCGTTGCGGACCACGAAGCCCAGGAGCGGAAACTCCTTCTCGACGATCCGGTCGATGTATCCGTCCAGGCTGGCCCGCAGGGCTCGCCCCTTGAGATCACGCAGTCCCGGGAACCCCGAGTTGAGGATCTCCTCGACGTAGTCGTCGAGCATGAGAGACGTCTCGCCTTCGATCTTCGGACGATCGCCGCTGAGCAGGGCGGCCATGCTAACCGTGGGCACGCCGACACCTCGTTCGGCGAGGGTCATAGGACGCATGCGCACAGTCACGATCCGGCCTGCGCCACTGTGCGCCGGTTGTTCGCGAGGCCGAGCGGAGCCGGTGAGCACGAACTGGCTACCAGAGTGATCGGCATCGACGGCACGACGAACGATGTCCCAGCTCTCCTTGTAGCGCTGCCACTCGTCGATGAGGATCGGTCGCTCGCCCCTGGTGAGTCGGGTGGGATCCGCACGGACGATCTCGAGCTGGCCGGGCTGGTCGAGGGCATACACGGTGCGTGCCCGCGTGGTCGCAGTCGCGGTCTTCCCGACGCCTTTCGCTCCCTCGATCGCGATGGCAGGTAGGTCACGGAGCTCGTCAAGCTCGTTCTCGACCACCCGCCGCAGATAGTCCACACCACCCTCCTAACAGCGCACGCTTGGAATCATAGGCTACATCTGGTCGGAGTCAAACGCTACAGACCGTCGGACTCAAACGCTGCAATCGGTCGGGCCCAAACACTACAATCAGTCGAGTTTTACACTTCGCAATGCTTCCCCGGCCCGATCACCAACCGCCTGAAGGTCACTCGTGCTGGTACCGCGATGATCTCGGGCGGGTGCGGACAAGTCGTCCTGACCGCCCGATCGATCAGCCGGCTCGATCCGCCAGCGCGCGAACAGGTAGGCGAGGCAGGCCACCTCGAGCCACGCCTTTCGCGCTCGCCTCGGTCCCCTCGTAGCAGCGCGACAGCCTGCGCCAGCGCCCCAGCCGCGCGAACGCGTGCTCGACCTTGTAGAGCGGCGCGAGGGGCACGAAGCCCGTGCTGCCCTTGGGCGGGGCCTTGATGTTGAGGGTGACCTGGCGACGGGCGGCCAGGGCCGCCAGGCCCCGGTAGCCGCGGTCGGCGATCACGTCGCGCACGAGCGGCAGGTCCTTGAGCCCCGCGGCCAGCAGCTCGCGTCCGACCTTCACGTCGTGGGGTTCGCGGGATCCACGCGCACCGCGAGCGGCAGGCCGAGATACTCGATGAGGATGCTGCGCTTCGCGCCGATCGTGCGGCCACCCCGTCCGCCCGCGTTGTGGAACGTGGGACCAGCCCGTCCGCCCTTCACGGTCTGGGCATCGATCATCACCATCGTCGGCTCAACGTGCTTGCGCTTGGCACGCTGCCGGATCAGCCGCGCGAGGCGCGCCATCGCGCGTTCCCAGACCCCGTTGGCGCGCCGGCGCCGCCACTGCTGCCACACCGCCGACCAGGGCGGGTAGCGCTCCGGCAGGTAGCGCCACTGGCAGCCGGTGCGGGCGAGGAAGAGCATCGCCTCGACCATCTGGCGGCGGGGATAGCGGGCGGGCACGCCCCGGCGGCCTCGCGGGTCGAAAAGGTCACGAACCAGCCACCACTCCTGGTCGGTCAGCTCGATCATCGCGTTCATCGGCACGATCGTGACCGACCGTCGTGACAGGTTCTATGGCGCGATCAGCCCATCCGATCGGGACCTTTCATATACAGGCTCTGACCGCCCGGCAGGCGTCGGGTCCCGCCGGTTTTCCACAAACGGTGCCGGCCCGGGGAAAGTCGTGGATAACCTGGTTGACCCCGTGCGATCGCCTGGCCAGACTCCGCCGTGCACCCTCGCGTCCGAGTACGGTAACGCGGTCCGGTAGGTGGTCGGGGAACCGGCCAGAGAACACCGATAGGATCGCGGAAGACTGAAAGGCCGGGCCGTGCGGACAGAGCTTCGCGGCCGGGAGCGGAACCCACCCACGCCGTGGGTGGAGCCTCCATCGGAGGGAGGCGCTGGAACCGACAGCAGCGCTCCCGGCCCACCATCCCCCGGCTGCAACCGCCCGCTGGCGCGCCATGGCCGGTGAGCGGTCGGCCAGCCCGGGTGAGCGGTCAGCCGGCCCGGGTGGCCGGCCGGGCGGTCAGGGGTACCACACGCACGACGGGCGTTCGAGGCAACAGCCAGCGGGATCGCGGCGCTACGGAACAGCGCGGGAGCCGCTGCCGGCGGATCCCGCAGCGCTTCCCGCACTTCCGGACGCGTATCGTCTGACCCTGGACGCAGCCCTCCTGCACCTCGGGCTCGAAGTCACGCCGGGCATGCGCGAAGCCATCGACGCGCAGGCCCGTCTGCTCCTGTCGTGGGCACCCCGGGTGAACTTGACCGCGCTCCGGACGCCGGAGGAAGTCGCCAGAGAGCACGTCGCCGACAGCCTGGCTGCCGCGCCTCTTCTGCTCCGCTGGCGCGCGAGCCAGCCGCCGGCGCGACGCACACTGCGGCTGCTCGACCTCGGCAGCGGCGCAGGCTACCCGGGACTGCCGCTCGCCGTCGCCCTCCCGGCCAGCGCGGCCGTGTTCGTGGACGCCATCCGCAAGAAGACCGCGTTCCTGGCCCTCGCAGCCGACGCCGCCCGGGCGGCGCTCGAGCGGCACGCCGAGATTCCGCCGGCGCTCGAGGTCGAGGCCGCCCGAGCGGAGGACCTGGCCCGGACGGCCATGCACCGGGGTCGCTGGGACGTGGTGACGGCACGGGCCGTGGCACCGCTGGCGGAGCTGGTCGAGCTCGCGCTGCCGTTCCTGCGGCGCGGCGGCATCCTGGTCGCCTGGAAGCGGGATGCCGGCGACGGCGCGCTGCAGGCGGAGCTCACGGCGGCCGCGGATGTCGGCGCGCTGGTGGGCGCGGCGCCGACCTGGCCCATGGAACGCGTGCTGCTCCCCGGTCTGGAAGACCACCGGCTGGTGGTGATCGCGAAGGAGCGGCCCACGCCGGAGCGCTTTCCACGTGCTCCCGCGGCGCGGCGGCGTCCCCTGATACGCTGACGCGGTGCGCATCGCGGTCCTCTCCGACGTTCATGCCAACCTGGTCGCCCTCGACGCCGTCCTGGCGGCACTGCAGCCCTTCGACGCGCTCTGGCATCTCGGCGATGTGGTCGGGTACGGCCCGCACCCTGACGAGGTCGTCGACCGGCTGGGCAGTGCAGGGGCGCTCGGCGTGTGCGGGAACCATGACGCGGCCGCCGTGGGAAGGATCGACACGGATCTCTTCAATACGGACGCCCGGATCGCCATCGAGTGGACCGCTCGACGGATCGAACCATCCACACGGCGCTGGCTCGAGGACCTGCCCGAGCGCCGCGAAGCGGGGGACTTCAGCCTGGTCCACGGATCGCCGCGCGACCCGATCTGGGAGTACGTGTACAGCACGCAGGTCGCGCGCGCCAGTTTCGCCGCGCTCAGCACACCGTACTGCCTGGTGGGCCACACGCACGTGCCGCTCGTCTTTCGCGCCGACGGGGAACGCATCCAGGAACTCGGCCCGGGCGAGAACGGCCGGCTCACGCTCGACGGGCGGCGTGCCCTGGTGAATCCCGGCAGTGTGGGGCAGCCCCGGGACCGCGATCCGCGTGCCGCGGGCATGACGATCGACACGGACCAGCGCACGGTGACCTGGCATCGGATCACGTACGACATCGCCCGCACGCAGGAGGCGATGCGGCAGATCGGGCTTCCGGGCCGCCTTGTCGAGCGGCTGTCGTTCGGAGTCTGACTCCGCGCGCATGGGGGGCCGACCCATCGCGTTCCGTCCAGCCCGCAGGTTTGCCTGTCCGGGCGTGCCCTGTCGGCCGCGCCGTGGCATGATCCCCGCGCCGTGATCGGAGGGAAGCAGCCGCTTCGGGGCCGGAAGCCAGGCGACCAGCGGATCCGCGTGGAGCGACCGCAGGCGCCGTATTTCCGCTACGCCGGTCGCGGCGTCCTTACCGCGAAGTCCAAGACGATCGAACCGACCACGGCGGCCGGCCGTCTCTGGGCCCAGATCCGCAGGATCTTCATCGGACGCCCGCTCGCCAGCGAGGAGGAGGTCGACGAGCGGCTCTCGAAGAAGAAAGCGCTGGCGATCATGAGCTCCGACGCGATCTCGTCGAGCGCCTATGCGTCAGAGGAGATCCTGCGGGTCCTCGTGCTTGCCGGCGCAGGCGCGCTGTTCCTCACCTTCCAGCTCTCGCTCGCGATCGCCGCGCTCCTCGCGATCGTGGCGATCAGCTACCGGCAGATCTGCTTCGGCTACCCATCAGGAGGCGGCGCCTACGCGGTCGCGAGCGCGAACCTGCCCCGGATCTTCGCCCTGATCGCCGCCGCTGCGCTCACCGTGGACTACATCATGACCGTGGCGGTCTCGACATCGTCGGCGGTCGAGCAGATCTACTCCGCCATACCGGCGCTCTACGACACGCGCGTCGAGGTGAGCGTCGTCGCGATCGGCATCATCGTCATCGGCAACCTTCGCGGGATCAGGGAGTCCGGGAACATCTTCGCCCTGCCCACGTACATGTACGTCGTGACGGCGCTCCTCATGGTGGGCATCGGCATCTTCAAGATCGTGGTACAGCACGATCCCGCCGCGACCGGCTACCACGCCGCGAACGTCCCGTCCCCCATCGAGCCACTGGGGATCGCCCTGCTGCTCCACGCCTTCGCCAGCGGGTCGGTCGCCCTCACGGGCACCGAGGCGATCGCCAACGGCGTGCCCGTCTTCAAGCGCCCCGAACCGCGGAACGCGGCCAACACCCTGATGATCATGGCGGGCCTGCTCGCGGTGCTGTTCGTCGGAGTGAGCTGGATGGCGGTCTCCTATGGGGTACTGCCCATCGATCAGCCGGTGAAGCAGTCGGTCCCGTCGCTCCTGGCACACATCTCGTTCGGCGATGGGCCGCTCTTCTACCTCTTCCAGGCGGCCACCGCGCTGATCCTGTTGCTCGCCTCCAACACCAGCTTCAATGCCTTCCCGCGCCTGGCCGCGATCCTCGCCGAGGACGGGTATCTGCCGCGTCAGTTCGCCTTCCGCGGCGACCGACTCGCCTTCTCGATCGGCATCCTGCTCCTGGGCGGCGTGGCCGCGATCCTGATGGTCGCGTTCAAGGCAAACACGAACCTGCTCATCCCGCTCTACTCGGTGGGGGTGTTCATCAGCTTCACGATCAGCCAGGGCGGGATGGTGCGGCACTGGTACGAGGAACACGGGCGGGGATGGCAGGGCCGCCTGGCGATCAACGCGCTCGGCATGCTGCTCACCGGCGTCGTCGCGGTGGTCGTCGCGACGGAGAAGTTCGCCGCGGGGGCCTGGCTCGTCATCCTCCTCATCCCCGCGCTCGTCTTCATGATGCTCTTCGTCAGGCGGCAGTACCGGGTGGAGGAGCGCGAGCTGCGCGTGCGCGATGACATGGTCTTCGGCCCGCCCCATCGCCGCCAGCGCGTGATCCTCCCCGTATCCGGGTTGAATCGCGCGGTCGTGCAGGCGGTGGCCTTCGGCCGCACGCTGTCGGACGACGTGCGGGTGCTGTACGTGACCGACGACGTCGAAGCGGGCGAGCGGTTGCGGGAGCGCTTCGAGCATCAGCTCCCCGGGATCCAGTTCGTCATCATCGAGTCGCCGTACCGCCAGCTGCTCGGCCCGATCGCGAGCTATCTGGACGTCATGGACCACGACCCCGAGCTCATCACGATCGTCGTGCTTCCCGAGCGCGTGAGCCGGCACTGGTGGGAGCGCCTGCTCCACAACCGCAACGCGACGCGGCTCCGCCAGCAGCTCGTGGGACGCCCGAACACGGTCGTCGCCTCGGTCCCCTACCGACGGGACGTGTAGGCGAGAAGCCGACGCCGCCGGCCGGTCGGCCGCGGTCCCGGGTGGTACCCTGTCGCGGATGCTGGAGGCGATGCCCAGGGCGTCGTTCGCGCGCGTGATGCTGGGGCTGAACGGCGGGACGACGGATCGGCTTGTGGTGAAGACGGGTTGCGAGCTGGCCAAGGCGTTCAAGGCCGAGCTCGTGGCGGTGCACGTGCTCGAGGTGGACTGGCGTCACGACCTCTCGGAGGTCGTCCCCGGCAACGCGGAGCGCGCGTCCGCGATCCTGGACATGGCAGAGGCGGCGGCCGAGCGGAACCGCATCTCGCTCCAGACGGAGCTCCTCCAGGCACGGGACGTCGGGGCGGCGCTCGTCGACGAGGCGGCAGCGGTCGCGGCCGATCTGATCGTCCTGGGCCTTCCGTTCCGCAAGAAGTTCGGGGGCGACTTCGCCATCGGCCGGACTGTGCCGTACGTCCTGCAGAACGCCCCGATGGCAGTGTTCGTGGTGCGTGAGCCCATGCCGAGCCCTGCGGCCTCGGCAACCGCCGGTGCCCGCGCCGTTCCGGCGGGCGCGGCATCGGGCGCGCGCTGACGAGGGAGGCCAGCCGATACCATGCGCGCGATCATCGTGGGGTGCGGACGCGTCGGCGCCATGGTCGCCGAGCGGCTCGCTCAAGCCGGGCACGAGGTCACCATCATCGACCTCGCCAGCAGCGCCTTCAACCGGCTCTCGCCGGACTTTCCCGGCGCCGCCCTGCGGGGCGACGGGACCGACGAGGATGTGCTTCGGCGGGCCGGGGCCGAGGGAGCGGACTATTTCTTCGCGCTGACGGAGGGCGACAACCGGAACATCCTGGCTGCGCAGATGGCCCGCCGGAACCTGCACGTCGAGCACGTGGTGGCGAAGATCAACGATCCGGTTCGTGCCGGCGCGTATAGCGTGCTCGGGCTGGCCTCGGTCTGCCGGACCACCATGATGGTCGAGGCGCTCGTGCAGCAGGTCGGATTGCCCATCGATCCCAGCGTCTTCCGCGTCACGCAGGCCGAGACGGCGCGTGAGCGGGAGCCGGTGGAGGGGTAGCGGTGTACATCATCCTGGTCGGGGGCGGCAAGGTCGGCTACTACCTCACCAAGGAACTGCTCGCCGCCGGGCACGAAGTCGTGCTCCTCGAGAAGGACCCGGTGCGGGCGGCGCAGATCGCCGACGAAGTCGGCAGCATCGTCATCAACCGTGACGGGTGCGAAGGCAAGTACCTCTCGGAGGCCGGCGCCAATCGCGCCGCGATCGTCGCGGCGGTGACCGGGGATGACGAGGACAACCTGGTCATCTGCCAGATGGCCAAGCACCACTTCGACGTCCCGCGCACGATCGCCCGCGTCCACAACCCGAAGAACGAGGAGCTGTTCCGGTTCCTGGGCGTCGACGAGGTGGTCAGCCCGACGCGGATGGTCATGGGTTCGGTGGAGCAGGACATCCCGGTCCGGGCCCTGGTCCACCTGACGCAGCTCGCGGGCGGGGCCCTCGAGGTGATCGAGGCGCAGATCGCGGCCGGCTCGCCGGCGGCGGGCAAGCTGGTGCGCGACGTCAACCTCCCGGACGGCTGCCTCCTGTTCGCGGTGATCCGCAACCAGACCATGCAGACCATCCGGCCGGAGATGCTCCTGCAGCCGGGCGACAAGGTGGTTGCCCTCAGCCGCGTGGATTGCGAGGTCACGGTCCGCGACATGCTGATCGGGCACGACGAAACGACCCCCATCGAGATCGCCTGAGCCGCACGAGCCGCCGGCGCAGCCCTTCCCACTCACTGCCGCTGCGGTCGCGGTGGCGGTGCTCCCTGTCGCTGGCTGCCGCGTCGGCAATGGTGTCTGCCCTGCCAGCATCCCATCCGACGTGCTGTGGTCGGGGCCCGAGCGTCGGAACTCGATCGCTGGGGCTTGATCGCGGCGATCCGGTCGCGGCCGCCCGAGGCCGAGACGGCACCGCGCCGCCTGAGCACCGCCGCCCCGCATCAGCAGCATGAGGGCACGCCGCGCCGGGTCCTGCGGGTGCCGCGCCGGGCGCATTGCTGTCAGTGGGACTGGACCGTTTCCCGGTACAGATTCGCTAACAAACTTGACAACATCATTGTCAGGCAATACCCTCCTCGCGTGATCAACTTCCGGCGCGATTCATGCGCCGGTCGACGGGGACCGAAGCCCCACTGGGAGGTACCAGCATGACCATCATCCGGCGCACGCCGATCTACACGCTGCCACTCCGCCAGGCGATCGACCGCCTCTTCGAGGATTCGTTCGTCCGGCCGGAGGGTTGGTTCGGGGAGGGACACGCTGCCGGCGTTCTGCCGCTCGACGTCGTGCGCACGAAGGACGCCGTCGTGGTGCGCGCCGCGCTTCCCGGCATCAAACCCGACGACGTCGACATCTCGATCGAGGGCGACACCCTCACCATCCATGCCGCGTACGAAGACGAGCAGCGCGATACCGAGTCGGATTACCTGTACCAGGAGCTGCGCCGCGGCACGTTCGACCGCAGCATCACCCTCCCGGGCGACCTGCAGGCCGACGCGGCGACCGCGTCGTTCGAGCATGGCCTGCTGACCCTCACGATCCCCAAGCGCGAGGAGGCCAAGCCGCGCAAGATCAAGATCAGCCCGCAGTCGTGATGCGTCGCGTCCGTGTGACGTGGCGGGCGACCTCCTCGCCGGCCGGACCGGTCGACGAGGAGGCGCCGAGATCGCTGGGCGGCCGACTCCACGATCCGAGTCAGCCCGTCTTCGTCATCAGCGTTGCGGCCAACATCGTGCGGGCTCACCCCCGCACGTTGCGTATCTACGAGGACGAAGGCCTGCTCTGTCCGGCCCGTACGCCCACGAACATTCGTCTCTACTCCGAGCGCGACATCCGCCGGATCCAGTGGATCCGGCACCTGACCCAGGATCTGGGGGTCAACCTCGCGGGGGTGCGGGTGCTCTTCGAACTCGAGGAGAAACTCGGCACGCCGATCCTGGAAGCGCTCTTCAATGAAATGCCCGCGTCGGACGACGATCTCGACGACGCGCCCGACCCGGCGGCGGACGCCCACAAGAAGGCCAGGAGCCGTCCGTGAGCGTCTCTCGCACCCAGACCAGGAGAAGCCTCTGATGTCCGATCAACCGCCCGCCAGGGACGACGCCCATCCGGCCGGCGAGACAACCTCGACCGAAGACCGGATGCGTGAAGTCCCGTTGCTCGCCCTGCGCGAGACGGTGATCTTTCCGGAGATGATCGTCCCGCTCCAGGTGGGGCGGGACAAGTCGGTCCAGGCGCTCAACAAGGCGGTCGCCGACAGCGCGCCGATCGCCCTGGTGACGCAGCGCCAGGCCGAGAAGGAAGAGATCACCAGCCGCACCGAGCTGTACGAGGTCGGCACGCTCGCGCGCATCGCCCAGGTCGTGCAGCTCCAGGACGGCACCGTCCGGGCGATCGTGCAGGGGCAGCAGCGCCTGCGGGTCCGGGAGTTCCGCCAGGTCGATCCGTACATCGTCGCCTCGGTGGAGCTGCTGGCCGATGAGGCGCCGGCCGGGCTCGAAGTCCAGGCGCTGATGCGCACGGTGCAGTCACAGCTCGAGCAGTACGTGCAGTCCGGGGCACCCGTGCCCCCCGAGGCGGCCCTCGCCGCCCGGAACATCACCGAGCCCGGGCTCCTGGCCGACATGGTCGCGTACAGCCCCGACATGACCACCGAGCAGCGCCAGCAGCTGCTGGAGACATTCGACATCGGTGAGCGCCTGCGGCTCGTCTCCGCGTTCCTCGCGCGCCAGATCGAGATCCTCGAGCTGAAGGGCAAGATCCAGTCCGAGGTCAAGTCCGAGATGGACAAGACCCAGCGTGAGTACATCCTCCGCGAGCAGCTCAAGGCCATCCAGCGCGAGCTCGGCGAGGAGGACCCACAGCAGGCCGAGATCAATGAGCTGCGCGAGAAGGTCGAGCAGGCGGGCATGCCCGAGGAGGTCAAGGTCAAGGCGGTCAAGGAGATCGACCGCATGAGCCGCATCCCCTCGGCGTCGCCCGAAGTCGGCGTCATCCGGACCTACGTGGACTGGCTCATCGGCCTGCCCTGGAGCAGTTCCACCGAGGACAACCTGGACATCCACAAGGCCGCGCAGATCCTGGACGAGGACCACTACGGCCTCGAGAAGATCAAGGAGCGGATCCTCGAGTACCTGGCCGTGCGGGCGCTCGCCGACACCATCCGCAGCCCGATCCTCGCCTTCGTCGGCCCGCCCGGTGTGGGCAAGACCTCCCTGGGCAAGAGCATCGCGCGGGCGATGGGACGCAAGTTCGTGCGGATGAGCCTGGGCGGCATCCACGACGAGGCCGAGATCCGTGGCCACCGGCGCACGTACATCGGTGCTCTTCCGGGCCGCATCATCCAGAGCATCAAGTCGGCCGGCTCCAACAACCCGGTCTTCATGCTCGACGAGGTCGACAAGATCGGCATGGACTTCCGCGGCGACCCGAGTTCGGCGCTCCTGGAAGTCCTCGATCCGGAGCAGAACAGCACCTTCCAGGACAACTACCTGGAGGTCCCCTTCGATCTCTCGAGGGTGCTCTTCATCGCCACCGGCAACCTGCTCGACCCGGTGCCGCCGGCCCTGCGCGACCGCATGGAGGTGGTCCAGCTCCCCGGCTACACGCAGCAGGAGAAGATCGAGATCGGCAAGCGGTTCCTCATCCCCAAGCAGATGACGAACCACGGGCTGACGGACAAGCACATCCGCATCGAGGACGAGGCGCTCGTCGCGCTCGTGCAGGGGTACACGAAGGAAGCGGGCGTCCGCAACCTGGAGCGCGAGCTGGCCAACGTCATGCGCAAGGTGGCGAAGAGCGTGGCCGAGGGGCGCAAGCGGCGCTCCGTCGTCGACGTGAAGAAGCTCGAGGAGTTCCTCGGCCCGCCGCGGTTCGAGTACGGCGAGCTGGAGGCCGAGGACCAGGTGGGGGCCGCGACCGGCCTGGTCGTCACCGAGGTCGGCGGCGACATCATCTCGGTCGAGGTGACCTCCATGGAGGGCCGGGAGGACTTCATCCTCACGGGACAGCTGGGCGAGGTGATGCGCGAGTCGGCACGCGCCGGGCTCTCGTGGATCCGCGCGCATGCGCCCCAGTTGGGGATCGAGCGCGAGGTGTTCGAGAAGCGCACGCTGCACATCCACGTTCCCGCGGGGGCGATCCCCAAGGAAGGACCGTCCGCCGGGATCGCCATGGCCACCGCCATGGTGAGTGCGCTGACCGGCATCCCCATCCGCAAGGACGTGGCCATGACCGGTGAGATCACGTTGCGCGGTCGGGTGCTCCCGATCGGCGGCCTGAAGAGCAAGATCCTCGCCGCCCACATTGCGGGCGCACAGACGGTCATCCTCCCCAGGAAGAACGAGAAGGATCTGCGGGACATCCCCGACGAGATCCGCAAGCAGATCAAGCTGGTGCTGGTCGACACCATGGACCAGGTGCTGGAGGCCGCTCTCCGGCGGCGGCCCGTGCCGTTGCCGGTACGGCCGGCGGGCGAGGGAGGCAAGCCCGCCGACGAGCAGGTCCGGCCGGAGGCCACCCCGCAGGGCAGCTTCCCGCCAGCCTCCGCGGTGGTGCGGCCGAGGTTCGAACACTAAGCACGAGAGGAACGGCGGGCGGGACCCGTGCGCGTCCCGCCCCCGCGCACGCCCTGAACGATGGAGTACAAGGACTACTACGCGATCCTGGAGGTGCCGCGGACGGCGGACCAGGCCGAGATCAAGAAGGCCTACCGTCGCCTGGCGCGCCGGCACCATCCGGACATGAACAAGGGCCGCCCCGACGCCGAGCAGCGTTTCAAGGAGGTCAACGAGGCCTACGAGGTCCTGAGCGATCCGCAGAAACGGCACGCGTACGACACGCTGGGGGCCAACTGGGCCGCCTACCAGCAGGCGGGTCCCGCGCCGGGCGGCGAGCCGTTCGCGGACTTCGTGCGGCGCTCCGGCGGGTTCCCCGGCGGCGTCCGCTTCGAGTACCGCGGCAATCCCGAGGACCTCTCCGGCTTCAGCGATTTC
>JBJKRK010000332.1:0-2570 GCA_046704705.1 Candidatus Limnocylindrales bacterium
GTCGAGCACCCGGCGCCCCGCCGCGGCGACCACCGCGGCGGCGAGGGCCGCGTTCCCGCAGCTCGCGATCGCCAGGTGCGGTCGCCGGCCGGGGTCGACCCGGCCGAGCGATTCCAGCACCTCGAGATACACGAGCAGTCCGAAGAGGTGGCGGGCCTTGTGCGAGCCCGAGACGTTGCCGGTCTCGTCCTTCACCCACACGCCCCCGTCGCTCGCGAAGCCGAGCCGGTCGCTCAGCGTTCCCGCGCGGGCGACCGGCGTGGGGCGGAACCCGTGGCCGTCCACGCGGGCCACTTCGCCGTCCAGGCGCTCCACGAGCGCACAGTACTCGCCGTCGCCCATGCCGCCGGCGCGAGCGACGTGGTACGCATGGAAGAACCGCCGGTAGCGGACATACGGGTTCGCCCCGACGTCGCCGTCGCCGGGTGGGGGGAACGTCGCGGCCGAGGGCTCCAGGCGCCGACGCAGGACGTGGTCGACGTCGTCGCCCCGCCCGGCATTCGGACACTTGAAGGGGTATGGCTCGTCGGGCGCCGGCGAGGCCCCACAACCCGAGCAGACGAGGGTGCTGGCGAGCGTCATAGCGTCGCCAGCACGCCCGTGCGCGCGTTGAACTCCTCGATCAGGCGGTCCCAGTCCTCGACGATAGTCCGCATGTCGGTCCAGAAGGCCGGATCGCGCCGTGCCCGGAACTCGTCGATCGTCACACCCTGCTGCTCCACCCAGGTGTAGTAGCCGAGGTTGAAGATCCGCTCGCGATCCACGCGCCCGAGCTCGAGCAGGTGGTCGGTCGTCACGCCGAGCAGGTGCTCGCCGAAGACCTCGCCGGCGTCGACCTCGTCGAACGCGCCGCCAAAGTGCTTGCGCAGCGCGATGTCCCGCTCGCTGTGGTACATCGCGGCACCGTCGGTCGCCACCGTGACGATGACATCGTCCGGGCCCATGTCGTAGTACTTCGCGGTCTTGATCGCCCCGAGCACGTTCGCGATGCTCGACAGCCCGAGTGAGGGCAACGTGTCGAGCACGGCGGCCGGCACGCCACGCCGCCGCGCCAGGTACTCGCGGCCGACATCGGTGTTGAAGAGGACGTTGAGCCGATCGGTGGCGCGGTCGGAGAGCGCGAGCGCCACGTCGGTGCCCATCACGTTGTGGATGAGCGGGACGTGCTTGTCGCCGATGCCCTGGATGTTGTGCTCGCCGAAGCCGTTGTACAGGAGCGTGGGGCACTCGAGCGCCTCGACCGAGACGGTGAGCGAGCCCTCCCGCTCCTTCAGGAAATCGCCCGCAGCGATCGTGCCCGCCGAGCCCGTGGCGGAGACGAAGGCCCGGAGGCGCAGCGCGGGCTCCTGCTCGCGCAACTCCTGGAACACGTGCTCCAGCGCGGTGCCCGTGGCCAGGTAGTGCGCGATGTGGTTCCCGAACTCCGAGAACTGGTTGAAGATCACGTTCTCCGGGTCCAGGGAGAGCTCATCGCACTTGTCGTAGATCTCCTTGACGTTGCTCTCCGTGCCCGGCGTGCGGATGATGTCGGAGCCGTCGACGACCCAGCCCTCGAGCCAATCGAAGCGCTCCTTGCTCATCCCCTCGGGGAGAACGGCCACGCCGCGGCAACCCATGATCCGCGAGATTGCGACGCCGCCCCGGCAGTAGTTGCCGGTCGACGGCCAGACCGCGCGGTGGTGCGTCGGGTCGAACTGCCCCGTGATGACCCGCGGCGCGAGACAGCCGTATGCCGCGAGCACCTTGTGCGCCGCGATCATCGGGAAGCGATCGCCGAAGGCAACGACGATCCGCGCGTCCACGCCCGTCAGCTCCCGGGGCAGGACGACGTGCTCCGGCACCGGCACGAGGCCGGTCCGCGCCGCGTCGTTGTACCAGTGGACCCGGAACAGGTTCAGCGGGTTCGCCGCGTCCGGGGCCACGCCGGCGACGGCGGCACGTACGGATGACGGGATGAGCGCCGGGTCGGCGAGCTGAGCGAACGTCGGCAGCGCGATGCGCTGCTCCCGGAACCGGACGACCGTGTTGTCGTACACGGTCGCATCGACGAGCTCCCGCTCGAGACCAAGTCGTCGCATCGGCATGGATCACCTACCTGCGTGAGTCGATGGGTTGAACGTGTCGACCGGGGACGCTCGGCCGGTGCGTGGGTTGCCTGCCTACATGCTCTCCCGCTGCGCCTCCTCCAGCGCCGCCCGGAGCCGCCCCAGTCGCGCGGGACGCTCGCGCACGAATCGCTCGATGCCGGCCAGGATGTGGTCGGCGGAGAGGTGTGCCTCGTCGATCACCTCTTCGACGGAGCCGCCGGTGCGCCAGCGGTCGTCCCAGTCCGACGAGAGCGAGTACTCGCGGGCGTCGGGTCCGTCGATCCAGTCGCGCATCGTGCGGAATGCGCCGTTCGTCACGACCATCGCGTCGAGCCGGTCGGCGGCCGAGAGCGTCGCCGCCTGGTAGTCCTCGTCCTGCAGCGCGAAGAGCTGCGGGCTGATGGCCGCCACGACCTTGACGTTCAGGCCGGCCCGGTCGAGCTCGGGCAGCACCTTCACGAGGTTCGCCGTCGACATCGTGCC
>JBJKRK010000333.1:0-6623 GCA_046704705.1 Candidatus Limnocylindrales bacterium
GGGCAGGCCGGCCGGGACGCCGGTACGGCGCGCGGCGACGCGCCGTACCGCTCGGCCGCGGATGGAGCTGGACCGGACGGCTCCGTCGCGTTCGCCCGGGCGATCGACGAGGAGCACCTGGCGCAGGCACTGGAGGCGGCGCTGGACCGCGCGACCGAGCGCTGGGAGCAAGGTGCGCCCCCGGAAGCGGCACCATCGCAGGCCCGCTTGGCGCTGCTGCGGCGCCGCATGCACGAGCTCGGCGCGGGGAACCCGTTCGCCGCGGAGGAATATGAAGAGGTCGCCCGGCGGCTGGGAACGCTCGAGCAACAGCGCGCCGACCTGGAGCAGGCGATCGCCACGACCCGCCGCCTCATCGCTGAGCTGAGCGAGCAGATCAGCCGCCAGTTCCGTGCGACCTTCGAGGCCCTCGAGGGTGCGTTCGAGCGGCGTTTCGCGGGGCTGTTCGGCGGCGGCTTCGCCCGCCTGAGCCTCACCGAACCCGAGGACCTCCAGTCGACGGGGATCGAGATCGTCGCGCAGCCGCCGGGGAAAAAACGTCAGCCGCTGGCGATGCTCTCGGGGGGTGAGCGGGCGCTCACCGCCGTGGCGCTGCTGTTCGCGATGCTCGAGGTGCGCCCGGTGCCTTTCTGCGTGTTGGACGAGGTCGACGCGGCGCTGGACGAGGCGAACGTCGGTCGCTTCGCGGACGCGTTGCGCGAACTGGCCGCCACGACGCAGATCATCGTGATCACGCACAATCGCGGCACGATCGAGAGTGCGGACGCGCTGTACGGCATCACCCTCGGAGCAGATGCGGTCAGCCGCGTCGTCTCGCTCCGGCTCGAGGAGGCAGCGGCGATGGCCGAGCGCGACGGCGTTGATCGCCCCGGAGCGGTGTCTCCGGCGTGAGCTCGATCGTCCAGCCGATCTCACCGGAGGAACGAGCAGCATGAGGTTCTGGCGGCGGCATGCCAGGGACGAGGAGGCAGGTCCGGCCGCGGAGGAGGGCGTGCCGGAGGTCGCTCGGCAGCCAGGCGAAGACGCGCCGGAGGAGGATCGGCAGTCGGGCGGCGGCACCGCGGATGGCGGCGGCACCGCGGATGGCGATGTCGCCGCGGAGGGTGATGTCGCCGCGGAGGGCGATGGCGCCGCGCAAGGCGCGCCGGCTGTCACCCACGCCGCGCCCGCTGCGCAGGGTGGGCCGCGCGACGAGGCCGGAGCGGCTTCCCGTCCCATGCCGGCCGATGGCACGGCGGTGGCATCGGCAGCCGCCCCGCTCGACGGGGAGCTTGGGGTTGCCGTCGATGGCGGGACCGGCGGCGCCACGATCCCCCCCGAGGTGCCCGCGACCACGGAGGCCGGACCCGCCGCGTCCGGTGAGGCGGTGCCGCCCCACACGCTCGCCGACGGTGTCGAGCCGAGCCGGCGCGGCTTCATGCGGCGGCTGCGTGGTCTGCTCGGTGGCGGAAAACCTGACGAGGCCACCTGGGAGGCCGTGGAGGAAGCCCTGATCGCGGGAGACGTGGGGGCCGTCCTGGCGATCGAAGTGGTGGGCCGGGCTCGCGAGGGAGCGGCGTCGGGCAGGCCGGAGGAGGCCGTGCGTGCGGAGCTCGCGACGCTTCTCGGTCCGGCACAGGAGGCGGGATGGCGCCCGCGGCGGCCCGCGGCGGACAGTCCCGCGGTGGTGCTCATGGTCGGCGTGAACGGAACGGGCAAGACGACCTCGATCGCCAAGCTCGCCGCCCGACTCGCGCGCGAGGGGGATCAGGTGCTGCTCGCGGCGGCCGACACATTCCGCGCCGCCGCCATCGAACAGCTCCGCGCCTGGGCCGACCGTCTCCGGATGCCGGTCGTGGCGCATCGGCCCGGGGCGGACCCGTCCGCCGTCGTCTACGACGCGCTCGACGCCGCCGTCGCTCGCGGGATCGACGTCGTGATCGTCGACACGGCGGGTCGGCTGCACACCCGGACGAACCTCATGGAGGAGCTCGCGAAGATCCGCCGCACCATCGACAAGCGGCTCCCGGGGGCGGAGCCCGAGGTCCTGTTCGTGCTGGACGCCACGACCGGTCAGAATGGCCTCGCGCAGGCCAAGGCGTTCCACGCCGCGACGGGGCTCACGGGCATCATCCTGACCAAGCTCGACTCGACGGCGAAAGGCGGGATCGTGTTCGCGATCGAGCGCGAGCTGGGGGTCCCGGTGCTGTTCGTCGGCGTGGGGGAACGCATCGACGACCTGGTGCCGTTCGACCCCGGCGCGTTCGTGAGGGCGCTGTTCGCCTGAGGCGCTCCCGCCGGTCGGCATGCGAGGCGCGGTGCCACGGGTGCGATGGTGAGGTGCGGACGTGCGACGGCCCGCTGCAGCTGCGCCACGACCGCTGCCACCGGGTGCAGCCGTGCGGCCGCCCGGGGTGATCGCGCCGCGAACGGGCACGACCGCACGGCGACCCGGTGCTGCCGGGCCGTCCGGCGAAGCGCCGCGACGGGGCCGGCTGCAGGCGCTACACTGCCTTCCGCCCGGTCATGCGCCGGGTCCCCGGTGTCGCCAGAACCCGCGCACCCAGCTGGCGCCGGCAGCGCCTCGAGGAGTTCACCAGCCCGTGTTCGACGCTCTCTCCGACCGACTTCGCACCGTACTCGGCCGCCTGACCGGCCACGGCCGGGTGAGCGAAGCGGACGTCGATGCCGCGCTGCGCGAGGTGCGCCTGGCGCTGCTCGAGGCGGACGTCAACTACAAAGTCGTCAAGGAGTTCGTCGCGCGCGTTCGCGAACGGGCCGTCGGCGCCGAGGTGCTGGAGACGCTCAACGCGGGCCAGCAGGTCATCAAGATCGTCCACGAGGAGCTCACAGCGCTGCTCAGCAGCGGCGATCGCACCTTCCACCTGTCCGGCCGGCCGGCCGTGGTCACGCTCGTCGGACTGCAGGGTTCGGGCAAGACCACCTCCGCGGCGAAGCTGGCACGGCACCTCGTGAAGCAGGGCCGCCAGCCCATGCTCGTGGCGGCCGACCCCTATCGGCCCGCGGCGGTCGAGCAACTCGTCCAGCTGGGCCGGGGTCTCGGGCTGCCCGTCCACACCGAGCCCGCCGGGACGCCGGTCGTCGAGATCGCGCGGCGGGGAATCGCCGAGGCCCGCCGCACGGGGCGCGATGTGGCGATCCTGGACACCGCCGGCCGACTGCATGTCGACGATGCGCTCATGGCGGAGATCCGGGACCTCTGTACGGCCGTCGAGCCGAGCGAGACGCTGCTCGTGGTGGATGCCATGACCGGCCAGGATGCGGTGACGGTGGCACAGGCGTTCGGCGCCGCGGTGCCCCTCACGGGACTCGTGCTGACCAAGATCGACGGAGACGCGCGCGGCGGCGCGGCACTCTCCATCGGTGCCGTGAGCGGCCTGGCGGTGAAGTTCATGGGGACCGGCGAGCGCACGGATGCGCTCGAGGTCTTCCACCCGGACCGGCTCGCCGGGCGCATCCTGGGGATGGGCGACGTGCTCAGCCTGATCGAGCGCGCCCAGGAGACATTCGACGAGAAGGCTGCCGCGAAGGCCGCGGAGAAGCTGCGCCGCAACGCGTTCACGCTCGAAGATTTCCTCGAGCAGATGCAGCAGATGAAGAAGATGGGGCCGATGGGGCAGCTGCTCGAGATGATCCCCGGCATGGGAGGACTCGCCCGCGAGGCGCAGGGGGCCGTCGACCGCGGCGAGCTCACGCGTGTCGAGGCGATCATCCAGTCGATGACCCGCCAGGAGCGGGCTGACCCCTCGATCCTGAACGCGTCGCGCCGGCGGCGCATCGCGGCCGGGTCGGGCACCACACTCACCGACGTCAATCGCCTGGTGAAGCAGTTCGGCGAGATGCAGAAGCTCGTGCGGATGATGTCGCGGGGGGGCCGCCGGTCGGGCTTCCCGCTCATGCGGTAGTCGGCCGGGAGGGAGCCCGGCGCGAGGGCGCCGGCGGGTGCACGCTGCAGCGTGCTTCGGAACAGATCGCAGACACAGGAGGTTCGATACAGCACGTGGCCGTGAAGATTCGTCTCACTCGCGTCGGCGCGACCAAGCAGCCGGCGTATCGCGTCGTCGTGACCGACAGTCGGAGCGCGCGCGATGCACGCGCGCTCGAGACGCTCGGGCACTACAACCCGCGCAGCCAGCCCGTGGAGTTCCATGTGGACGCGGAACGGGCCCGGCAGTGGCTCTCGAAGGGCGCCACGCCCTCCGACACCGTCGCCCGGCTCTTCCGCGAGGCCGGCATCCTGCCGGCCGGCAAGGAGGTGTCCTGATGGGTGCCGTCGACCTCGTCGAGTACGTCGCGCGTGCGCTCGTCGACGACCCGGAAGCGGTGACGATCGACGTCCGCCGCGCCCGGGAAGGCACCGTCATCCAGCTGCACGTGGCCGAGCCCGACATGGGCAAGGTGATCGGACGCAACGGCAGCGTGGCGAAGGCCCTGCGCACGCTGCTCAAGGTCGTCTCCGCCCGCGAGGGCGAGGCCGTTTCGCTGGAGATCGACTGACGTCCGAGGGCGGCAGCGGGACGACGACCGCGACCCCTGCCGGGGATCGGCTCGTCGTCGCTCTGGTGCGCGGCCTGCATGGGCTCCGCGGCGCCGTGCGTATCGAGCCCCTGAGCGACGCACCGGAGCGCTTCAAGGTCGGCCGGCAGGTGTACGTCGAGGGCAGCGCCACGCCCCTGACGCTCGGCTGGGTCCGGCGGGCCGACCCGGGGCTTCTGGTCCGGTTCCGCGAGGTGACGACGCGCGAGGAGGCAGAGCCGCTGCGGGACGCGTACCTCGAGGCGGTCGTCCTCCCGGGCGATCTCCCGGAGGGTGCGTACTACTGGCACGAGGTGCTGGGCGCGCGCGTGCGCACGGAGGCGGGTGAGGAGCTGGGGAGCGTCGTCGACATCTTCCGCGCCGGGGGAGGGGAGGTGTACGTGGTGCGCGGCGGTGCCCGGGGCGAGGTGCTGGTGCCGGCCGTGGCCGCGATGATCCGCCAGTTCGCGCCGCTCGAGGGCCGCATCATCGTCGATGCGGAGGCGCTCGGCCTGGGACCGCCGACGACCCGTCGCCCGCGCGGGCGGCTGTCGTCGAAGCGGGCCGGCGCGGGTCCGCGGGAAGAGAGCCCTGGGGAAGCGGGCCCGCGGGAAGAGGGCCCGCGAATCGAACCCGCATGAGCCTGCGCATCGACGTCGTCACGCTGTTCCCGCAGAGCTTCCCGGGCCCGCTGGCCGAGAGCATCCCGGGGCGTGCGCTCGCCCGGGGGCTCGCCGACCTGCGCAGTCAAGACCTGCGCCAGTGGGGCCTGGGCCGGTACCGCGCCGTGGACGACGCGCCGTACGGCGGAGGCGCTGGGATGGTCCTGCGGCCGGAACCGATCGCGGCTGCTCTTGACGCGTTGCGGGGGCCTGACGGCTTCGCGGTGCTCCTCGACCCGGGCGGCGCGCCGTTCGACCAGCGCCGGGCCCGGGAGCTGGCTGCCCACGCGCATCTCGTGCTCGTCTGCCCGCGCTACGAGGGCGTCGACGATCGCGTCCGCTCGCTCGTGGACCTGGAGCTCTCGATCGGGGACTACGTGCTCTCGGGCGGCGAGCTCGCCGCGCTCGTGATGATCGACGCCGTGCTGCGCCTGCTGCCCGGGGCGATCGACGACGCCTCCGTGGTCGAGGAGTCCTTCGCGACCGGTCTCCTGGAGTACCCGCAGTACACCCGGCCTGCGGAGTTCCGTGGCCTGCGCGTCCCCGATGTGCTGGTGAGCGGCGACCACGGCGCCGTTGCCCGCTGGCGCCAGGAACAGGCGCTCGAGCGGACCCGTCGCATGCGTCCAGACCTGCTGGCGGCGAACCCCGGCCATCCCGACCTGCTGGCGGCGAACCCCGACCGTTCGCGGGCGGATCGGCCCGGCGGATCCGCGGGCGCGACGGCCGCCAGGCGACGGTCGAAGCCGCGTGCCGCGCGCTCGGTCGAGAGAGACCCGAGCGCCCCGCCAGGCGACGCGGCTGGGTTGGATGGCGCGGTGGCGCCCGACGACCACGCGTGATGCTATACTCCCCCCTCGGCCGTCCACCGGCGGCGCCCGTGCGCCCTCCCTCGATCGCAGATGACTGGATGAATGGTGCCCCTGTGAGCGTGCTCGACGACATCACCGCGGATCAGATCCGAAGCGACCTGCCCGAACTTGCGGCAGGCGATACCGTGCGCGTCTCGCTGAAGGTCGTGGAGGGCAGCCGCGAGCGCATCCAGGTGTTCGAGGGCACGATCATGCGCCTGCGCGGCGGCGGGATCACCCGTTCGATCACTGTTCGCGCGATCCGGAGTGGCGTCGGTGTGGAGCGCACCTTCAACGTGAACTCCCCCCGCATCGAGAAGATCGATGTCGTCCGGCACGGTGTCGCCCGCCGGGCGCAGCTGTACTTCCTGCGCAACCGGATCGGGAAGGCCGCCTCGCTGCGCGAGCGCCGCATCAGCTGACGGACAGGCGGGCATGACGCACGACGCCGCCCGCCGTTCCCCATCGCCCCTCGTACACCGCCCCGGCGCGCGCGTTCGTGCCGATCCGGATGGGGCCGCCCGGGCGTCGCGTCCGACCGCCCACGCCACATTCGCCTCGCCCGTGGCGCCGGGAGGGCGCGCACCGGTGCCCC
>JBJKRK010000334.1:0-10763 GCA_046704705.1 Candidatus Limnocylindrales bacterium
GGTCCGGACACGGGCCGGACGCGCCTGCCCCGGCGGCGCCCGTGCTGGCCGGCATGCGCGGCGGCGTCGCGCGGCCCGGAACCATGCAGACGAACCTCGGTGAGGCTGCCATGGCGAGCCGGCCACCGGGAGGGCGGAAGCTCGGGCGTAACGACCCCTGCTACTGCGGGAGCGGTCTCAAGTACAAGAAGTGCCACGGCCGGTAGGTCGCTGCCGCGCCTCGCGCGGGCACGTACTGGCCGCCGTACTGGCCGCCCCGCTCGCCCTGCTCGCCGCGGGAGCGACGGCCGCCGCCGGGATGGCCGCGCTCATCTGGTGGGTCGGTCGGCGTGACGCGCGACCGGCGTCTGCCGACGCCGTGGTCGTGCTGGGCGCGCGGCACCACGGCACGCGGCCATCGCGGGTCTTCGCCGCGCGGCTCGATCACGCGGTGGAGCTCGTCCTGCAGGGCGCGGCGCCGTACCTGGTGGTGACGGGGGGAAGCGCGCCGTCCGGGGACATCACCGAGGCTGAGGTGGCCCGCAGGTACGCCGCTGAGCGGGGCGTCCCCGCGTCGGCGATCCTGGCCGAGACGAGCGGGCGCAACACGCTGGACTCGCTGCGGAACGTTGCCGCCCTCCTCCACGAGCGACGCCTGCGGCGCGCGATCTTCGTGAGCGATCGGACGCACATGCTGCGGGTCCTGCTGATCGCCCGCAGGCTCGGGATCAGCGGGCTCGGTTCGCCCACGCAGTCCAGCCCGGCGGATCTGCATCCTGCAGCACGCCTCCGCGCAACGCTCCACGAGATCGGGGCGCTCCTGCGCTGGATCACCGGTCCGCGCCGGTGATGGCAGCCGCGCCGGTGACGGCCGCTCCACTGATGGCAGCCGCTCCACTGATGGCAGCCGCGCCGGTGACGGCCGGGCCACCGATGGCAGCCGGGCCGCCGCCGCGCACCCTCGCGGGCCCGTCGCGAAGATCTTCACACTTGCACAAAGGATTCTCCGGCCGCCCTCTTGGCGATTGCGGATTCCACTCGTATACTCCGCATCGAACTGCCGAGGTTCGACCTCGGCGTTCTGTTTGCCACCCGGCGTGCGATGCCAGGGGCGTGCGGCACGTGGCTGCGGTGGACGAAGCGGTGAGGACAAGGTGCGGGCCGACGTCGCGAACGATACGTTCGTGGATCTGATTGCGTGCGAGCGGGACTGCCGTCGGTGCAGTTACGCCGCCTATCTCAACTGTGACGGGAACTGTGGCGTGTGCCCTCACAACGACTACTGTCCCTGTGTGAACCCCGTCGTTGCTCGTAGCAAGACCGCGTTGCGCATGATCGAACTGCGCCCGATCCTGCTGCAGGACCTGCGAGGTCGCTCCTAGATGGAGCCAGCCGCTGTGCGAGACCTCGTGGAACGCGTCCGGGCAACCTCGGGGCGTCTTTGACCTCGCTGCCAAAGAAGCGGCGCTGAACGCGCTCGACGAGCGCGCCAGCCAGGACGGGTTCTGGGACGACCAGCGTGCCGCGCAGCAGACGCTGCGCGAGGCCGAGCGCCTGCGTGAGGAGCTGGCCACCTGGCGGGATCTCGAGCAACGCGCCGACGACCTCGCCGAGCTGGCGGAGCTCGCCCTCGACGACCCGGATCTCGCCGACGGAGTGGAGGAGGAGCAGCGGCGCCTCGAGGCCGACTTCGGGCGGCACAGGACGGCCCTCCTGTTCAGCGGCGAGTACGACGAGCGCAACGCCCTGCTGACGATCAGCGCGGGCGCCGGCGGGACCGAAGCCACCGACTGGGCGCAGATGCTGCTGCGGATGTACCTGCGCTGGGCGGAGCGACACCGCTTCCGCACCGAGATCCTCGACCAGACCGAGGGAGAAGAGGCCGGCCTGAAGAGCGTCACGGTCGGCATCGACGGCCACGACGCCTACGGCTATCTGCGGGCCGAACGCGGGGTGCATCGCCTTGTGCGCATCAGCCCGTTCGATTCCCAGCGGCGCAGACACACCACGTTCGCGCTCATCGAGGTCCTGCCGGAGGTGGAGAGCGATGTCGAGGTCGACATCGATCCCGACGAGCTGCGGATCGACACCTTCCGCGCGACCGGCCACGGCGGCCAGAACGTGAACAAGACCGACTCGGCGGTGCGCATCACGCACCTGCCAACGGGCATCGTGGCGCAGAGCCAGAACGAGCGATCGCAGATGCAGAACCGCGACACGGCGATGAAGATCCTGCGTGCCCGGCTGCTGCAGCGCGCCCTTGAAGAGCGCGAAGCCCAGATCGCGGCTCTCCGCGGTGAGCATGTCGAGGCGGGGTGGGGCAACCAGATCCGCTCCTACGTGCTCCACCCCTACCAGATGGTGAAAGATCACCGCACCGAGCACGAGACCAGCGACACCTCCGCCGTACTCGACGGTGACCTCGACGCGTTCATGCAGGCGGAGCTCGAGCGCCTGGCCACGCAGCGGGGTGAGGACGCCGCGTGACAGTCCGGGCGGGCCGGTGACGCGGAGAGGCACGGGGAGCGGGTGACGCTTCAATGCAAGCGGCTGACGCTTCCATGCGAGCGGGCGACGTGACGCGGCCGACCGTCATGCGGGCTCCGGCGGCCAGCGCCGATCGGCGCCGCGGGGCCCGATGAGCGCGCCCGGCCCGCACGTCCCGACCCCCGCGATCCTCCGTCCCATCGATCCAGAGGACGTGCTGGAGTGCATCGCCGTCTTCTACGACGCACTCGACGACCTGTACGCCCGGCTGAACCAGCCGCCGCAGCCGCGCGAACCAGCGGCGCTCCAGCGGCTCATCCAGCACCTCATCGACACGGACGGCCAACGCGCCTGGCTCGCCGAGGAGCCCTCGGCGATCGCCGACCCATCGGTGCCGCGCATCCTCGGCTTCGGCGTCGCAGCACTGCGGGAGCGCCACTGGTTCCTCTCGCTGCTCTTCATCCGCCCTGAGGCCCAGCGGGCGGGCCTGGGCCGCAGGATCCTGCTCCAGACCCTCCCGCGCTCGCAGGCCGAGGCTGCCGTCGAGGTGACCGGCGCGGCGGGAACGGCCGCCGGCGGTGCGGCGCATGGGGCGGGGGCAGCGGCACCCGGCGGTGTGGCGCATGGGGTGAGCAACGGGATGCCGGGTGCCGAGGGTGGACCCCCGCAGGACACAACGCTCTCCACCTGCGTGGACGCCCTGCAGCCTGTCTCCACCGGCCTCTATGCAGGCTACGGGATCGTGCCGCGCGTGCCGCTTTTCTCGGCGGTCGGGGACCCGCGGCCGTCCGCCTTCCCATTGCTCCCCCGGGACGTCGAGGCGCTGCCCTTCGAGGAGCTCGACCCCGCAGCGCTCGCCGGGCACCTGGACCTGATCGATCGCGGCCTCCTCGGCTACGCGCGCCGCGTGGACCACGAGTTCTGGCGCGGGGAACGCCGGCACGGCCTGCTCTTCCGCTCGCGCGCCTCCGGGGCGCCGCTCGGATACGGGTACACGCAGGCGAGCGGACGGCTCGGGCCCGTCGCCCTCTCCGACCCCACCCTGGCCGCCGCCGCGCTCGGCAGCCTGTTCACCCGCGAGACCCCGCGGGGCGCCTGGCTCGTACTCGTGCCCGGGACAAACGAGCAGGCGATGGTCCCCCTGCTGCGCTCCGGGTTCCGCTTCGAGGGATGGCCGGGGATCGTCGCGTCGACCCGCGCGGCCGACTACCTGGCCAGCTACCTGCCCGCGGGCTTTGCCCTCCTCTGAGTGACGCGGATGGGAGTGCCGTACGGGCGTGAGTGGAGCGCCGGAAGGCGCCGGGGGTCCGACGCCGAGCTGCGCAGCTGGCTCGAGCTTGCGCTGGACTCCGCCGACGCCGCCGACGCGATCGCCATGCGGCACTTCCGGCGCGACCTGGAGATCGCCACCAAACCAGATCGCACATACGTCACGCAGGCCGACCGGGAGATCGAGGAGCTCGTGCGCACGCGCCTCCGCGAGGCGCATCCCGACCACGGAGTCGTCGGGGAAGAGTACGGAGCGGACGGCGCAGATGCGCCCGTGCGCTGGTATGTCGACCCGATCGACGGCACGCACAACTACCTCCGGGGCATTCCCATCTTCGCGACGCTCCTCGCCGTCGAACGGGACGGGGAGCTGCAGGTGGGAGTCGCCTCTGCCCCTGCACTCGGGACGCGCTGGTTCGCCTGGCGCGGCGGCGGGGCATGGGCGGCCACGGTCGGTGCCGGTCGGCGGGCCGCGCCCGAGCCGCGCACGATCCACGTGTCGCGCATCGCGAAGGTTGCGGAGGCGCAGCTCCTCCACGGCTCGGAGAACCTCGAACGTTCCGAGCTCGAGCCGCGGCTCCGAGCCCTCCTGCGTCGGGCCTGGCGCGTTCGCGGCTTCGGCGACTTCTGGAGCTACGCGCTCGTCGCCGAGGGCGCCGCCGAGGCGATGGTGGAGGACGGGATCCATCCGTGGGACCTCGCGGCTCCCCTGGTGCTCGTGGAGGAGGCCGGCGGCCGCTTCACCGACTTCACCGGCGCGCCTCGCATCGACACGGGGAGCGCGATCGCCACGAACGGCCCGCTGCACGAGGAGATCCTCCGGGCCCTGGGCGGCGGTTGACGCGCCGCCGTCCGTGCTACCCTTCGGCCACGTCGTGGCTTTGCTCGCCGGTGCCCGCGTGCAGAGTCCCAGGAGGCAGTTGCACGCGGAGCCGAACGTGACCATCTTGCCGAACACGCCCGGACCGTTGCCGGCGCCCCAGCTGGCGACGGCGGTCGGACGCGGCGGCCGGCCGGCCGTCGCGGATCAGGCGCACCGGAGGCTCCCCGGGGAACCCGTCCCCGCTCGGCCCGAGCATGCCGCTTCTGCGGATGTCCGTCCACCGGCCGTGCTGCTGCAGGACGTGTCGATGACGTACCCCAACGGGCGACGGGCGCTCTCCGACGTGGACCTGCTCGTCCCCGACGGTGACTTCGTCTTCCTCGTTGGACCCTCCGGCGCGGGCAAGAGCACGCTGATCAAGCTGCTCATCCGCGACGAGCTGCCCACGCACGGGACGGTGCAGGTGGCGGGGAAGGATGTTGCCCGCCTGGGGAGACGAGAGATTCCCCGGCTCCGGCGGCAGGTCGGGATCGTTTTCCAGGACTACAAGCTGCTGCCCAGCAAGTCCGTCCGGGAGAACGTCGCGTTCGCGCTGGAGGTGACGGGGACGCCCGGGAGTCAGATCCGACCGGCGGTGGAGCGGGTCCTCGCGCTGGTGGGGCTGCGAGAGCAGGCCCGACAGGTGCCCAGCCAGCTCTCGGGCGGCGAACAGCAGCGAACCGCGATCGCCCGCGCGCTCGTGCACAACCCGCGGGTGATCATCGCCGACGAGCCCACGGGCAACCTGGATCCGCTGATCAGCTGGGAGATCCTGCAGCTCCTCCTGCGCATCAACGAGCTGGGCACGACGGTGCTGATGGCCACGCACAACGCGGAAGTGGTGACCGCCCTCCGCCGCCGGGTCGTCGCGCTCGAGGATGGCCGGGTGGTGCGCGACGAGGTGGGTGGCTACCACCCGCAGTACTGAGTCGTGATCCGCTTCCTCGTCTTCTCGATCCGGCGCGCCCTGCAAGGCTTCTGGCGCAACGCCGTGATGAGCCTCGCGGCGACCGTCACGATGGTGCTCATGCTCCTGCTGCTCGCCAGCCTGGCGATCGCCCTCTCGGGACTCCAGGCGGGGCTGCAGTTCGTCGAGCAGAAGGTCGAAGTGCAGGCCTTCATCGCCGACGGTGCCCCGCAGAGCTCGATCGACGCGCTCGAGGCGCAGATCGCGGCGCTGCCGGAGGTCGCAAGCGTGACCTACGTCGACAAGACCCAGGCGCTCGCCGAGTGGCGTGCGCAGCTTGCGGCCCAGGGCAAGCCCGATCTGACGCCGTACACGGGCACGAACCCGATCCCGGCCAGCCTGCGCGTCAAGCTCAAGGATCCGCACGTCTTCGGCGACGTGGTCCAGCAGCTTCAGGCGGCCAAAGGGGTCGTGACCGATGTGCTCGAGACGCAGCAGGTGATCAACGCGCTCCTCACGATCACCGGGTTCCTGCGCACGGCCGGCCTGGTGGTGGTGGGCCTGGTGGGCCTGACCGTGCTGTTCATCGTGGTGAACACGATTCGCCTGGCGGTCATGGCGCGCGCGGAAGAGATCGAGATCATGCGCCTCGTGGGCGCCTCGGACGCGTTCATCCGCTGGCCGTTCATCTTCGAGGGGATGCTGGTCGGCCTCCTCGGTGCGGCGGTGACGCTTGCCCTCCTGGCCGTGGCTGCCGTCCCCATCAGCCACGGCGTGGCGTCCCTGGTGGGCGCCGTCCCCGTGCAGTTCGACCAGAACCTCGAGCAGCAGCTCATTGTGCTGGTGGTCGGCGCCGGGCTCGTGCTGGGGGGGGCGGGCGCGTTCATTTCCGTCCGGACGTACCTGATCCGCTGACGTTCCGCCGGCATGCACGCCGGTCCGCGACCGGGGTGGTTCCGGCCCGGGGCCCGCGTCCGCGACCGGGGATCCGGGCCGTCGCGCGCCGGGTCACGCCCGGGGAGCGAACTCGCGCGGACGCGTCCGGGGCCCGCGTGCCCGGTCAGGGC
This sequence comes from Candidatus Limnocylindrales bacterium, assembly GCA_046704705.1. Lineage (GTDB taxonomy): Bacteria > Chloroflexota > Limnocylindria > Limnocylindrales > CSP1-4 > JBJKRK01. Next base: position 6,572 of record JBJKRK010000334.1, read on the forward strand.
GTAGACTGGCCTGCCCAGCACCTGAACACCTCGATCCGCACAAGGCACACGCATGCAACCGAACGAACCGCTACCAGGGGGGGTTCGTCCCGGGAGTTCGGCCGTCGGTCCGACGTCCTCCTCGCCAGACGAGCCTGCGCCAGGACCCGCCCCCGACGCCGTGCCTGCGGCGCCCACGCCAGGACCCGCACCCGACGCCACACCTGCGGCGCCCGCGGCAGGACCGCCCCCGGCGTCGGCCGACACGCGGGATCCGCGTCGCGCATCCATCCTGCAGGCGGTCCTCATCGCCTGCGTCGCGGTGGCGGCCGGCACGACCCTGTTCGTCGCCGGCTTCACGATCGGGCGCCAGACCGCGCTCACGCCCAGCACGCCGGCGCAGCTGCAGGCGCAGTTCGAGCCCTTCTGGAACGCTTACCACACGATCGAAGACCGCTTCGCCCTCGGACCCATCCCCGCCGACACGCTCGTGCAGGGCGCCCTCAAGGGAATGTTCGAGGCGCTGCGCGACCCGTACTCCTATTACATGACGGCGGACGCCTACAAGCAGTCGCTCGCGGGGCTGTCCGGCCAGTTCGTGGGCATCGGGGTGGAACTCGAGACCGTCGCGCCGGATGGCTCGACCGGGTGCTCGTCGATCGGCGCGAAGTGCGCGCTCACGATCCAGAGCGTGATCCCGGATTCGCCTGCCGACCGGGCGGGCGTGCTTGCCGGCGAGACCATCATCGAGGTCGACGGGGTCGCCACCAAGGGCAAGACGCTCTCCGATGTGGCCAATGTGATCCGCGGACCGCGCGGCACGCCCGTCACCCTCCGCCTGCAGCGGGGAACGGCCCCCTCCTACACCGTGACGATCGTGCGTCAGGTGGTGACCACGCCGGACGTCAGCACCAGAGTGCTGGACGGCGGGCGCGTCGGCTACATCCGCATCGACGCGTTCGGATCCAACGTCGCCAGCGAGTTCCGCAGCCAGCTCGCTGGCCTCGTCGACCGGCGCGGGCTGACCAGGATCGTACTCGACCTGCGGAACGATCCCGGCGGCTTCGTCGACCAGGCGCGGGCGATCGCCAGCCAGTTCATCGCGTCCGGGCCGATCTTCTATGAAGAGACCGCCAGCGGAGCGATCACCGCCGAGCCCGCCGAGCCGGGCGGTGTGGCCACGAGCCCGTCGATCCGCGTCGCCGTGCTGGTCAACGGCAACACGGCGAGCGCCAGCGAGATCGTGAGCGGCGCGCTGCAGGCGACCGGACGCGGGATGCTCGTGGGCGAGCAGACCTTCGGCAAGGGCACGATCCAGGAGTGGCAGTTGCTGAGCAACGATGCCGGCGGGTTCCGTCTCACCATCGCCAAGTGGCTCACCCCCGACAAGCAGTGGGTCAACCACGTGGGGCTGACTCCCAACGTCGTCGTCAAGGTGCCGTCGACCATTCCGGCCGGGCAGGACCCCATCCTGGATCGGGCGATCACGCTGCTCACGGGCACCTCGGGGGCCTGAGTTCGCGGGCACGAACTCACTCGGCGGGCGGTGTGCGGGTCCCCGGCGGTGTGCGGGTCCCCGGCGGTGTGCGGGGCGCGGACGGTGTGCGGGGCGCGGACGGTCGCAGGGTCGTGGCTGTCGGCCGGGGCTCGCTCTCCAGCGGCCGCGAGCGGCGCTTGCACCGGCGCGCCGCTTCGGGTATGGTCACTCTCAACGAAAGGAGGTGATGTGCAGTGATAGACAGTTCGCCTTGCTGCACCACCCCGCGGGAGGTTTCTTCGTAGCGAACCCGCTGGATGGTTAGCAACCCGGACGCCGGTCCCGCGTGGGCCGGCGTTCGTGCGTCCGGCGCAGGCGACCGCGCCGGGGGTCCGCTGTCGGCCTGCACCTCGCCATGCCCGAGAAGACGATTGCCATCAACCGAAACGCGCGCCACGACTACAGCGTCGAGGAAACCCTCGAGGCCGGGATCGTGCTGACCGGCACGGAGATCAAGAGCGTGCGCGCGGCGAAGGTGAACCTGCAGGACGCATATGCCAGGGTCGAGCACGGCGAGGCCTGGCTGCTCGGGGCGCACATCGCCCCATACGAAGGCGGCAACCGGTACAACCACGATCCTCGCCGCCCTCGCAAGCTGCTCCTGCACCGGGTCGAGATCGACCAGCTCGTCGGGCGCGCGGCCCGCAAGGGGCTGACCATCGTGCCGCTCCGCCTGTACATCACCGGACGCGGGCACGCCAAGGTCGAACTCGCGCTCGCGCGCGGCCGACAGCTCCACGATCGGCGCCGCGAGATCGCCGCGCGGGATGCTCGCCGGGAGCTCGACCGCGAGCTGGCCGACGTCCAACGGGGGCGCTGAGCACAGCGCAGTCGAACGGCCCGTCGCGCCGCCGGCACTCGCGGAAGGCGGGGGTCCGGGTCCCCCACGGCGCGCGGGCGTCTCGTTGGAGCGACGGTGGCTGGACGAGGGACGTGCGAGGGCCTGCGGTACAATGGAGCCCGTGGGGATGCGTGGTTTCGACAGGGCCTGATCCCCAGGGAACGCGAGCCGAGGTGCCGTCGGGCCTCGTTAAACAGGCGGCAAACGAAGTAACTGGCAACCGCCAGCCTGCTCTCGCCCTCGCCGCGTAAAGCGGACAGGTGAGCGTGGAAGCAGCCTCATCCCCGCGGGCTGTGGAAGCGTCATGCAGCGGGGATGCGGCTTCGGGGAGCGTCGCGTAGCCGAAGCTCAAGCCCGCAAGGGGACGTGACTGGACCGGTCGGTACGTTGCCGATGGCGGACCGCCCGGTCGACGATAACGCATCGGACACGCTCGTAGTGGTCCCTGGCTGACGGTTCTGGACGGGGAGTTCGACTCTCCCCCATCTCCACCAGCCCGCGCCCGCCTCCCGTCACACGGTCGATGTCGCAACCGCCGTCGCGACGTGTTTGTAGCGAAAGTCAATCGCTCCCGCGACCGATGTCTTAATCCGCTCCGTCTACGCTCCGATGCGTGCCTCACCCCCAGCACGCACGCCCAGCCCCGGCCCGGGGACGGACTGTCACTGCCGGTACCGTCTCCCCGCCGGATCATGTCGCTCCTCGTCCGCTCCCCGACATGCCCAGACGAAGACTCCTGAAGCTGGGCGCCGCGGCCGCGGCCGGGTTCATCGGTCTGCTGGTGCAACAGGCGGTCAACAACAACATCGCCTATGCGGGGCAACCCGGCTTTCGCGAAGCCTCTGCGCTGCATCCGGGGTATTCGATCATCTGGCACAACGTGGCCAACAGTCCTGCCAGGCTCAGGGATTCGCTCGCACTCGACGTGCTGCCGGAAGTCGATGTCCTTGCATACGCCGGCGAACTGTACGTCGCGGACAACACGACCGCCTTCAGACACTTGAGCCCGCGAGCAAAGGAGGCGCAGCGGCTCGAGCACATCCTCGTCGAGATCGCCAGAGCCGGGCGGAGTCCCGCGTTCGACGTGAAGATCTTCGACGCGAAGCAGCTCAGGGATCTGGAGACGGCGATCGACGTGCTGGTGCCGCGGGATGCGGTTGTCGTCCTTTCCGGGGTGTATGCGAGCGTCATGAGCATGAAGCTGGCGGGACGGAGGAATCTCGTTCTCGTCCCAACGGTGGGCCCCGCCAGCGAGAGCTCCTACTACCGGGATGCGGGGCAGTGGCGAGGGAATCCCGACGGTGCGATGCATGGAGCAACCGTCAACGAGGGCTTCGCACGACAGTCGGGCATCCTGACGTTCAACGTCGAACGTGGCCTGCAGACAAACGTGTATGGAGTGAGGAACGAAGCCGACGCCGCCTACTTCATCTCACGTGGGGCGACGCTCATCACGACGAACCAGGCACCGCTTCTGGCCGGGGCACGAAGGGCCGCTCAAGGAGGGCCCCGTCGGGGAGGCTCCTGAGGGCTGGCGGCGGGAACTTCCCGTTCATCCCGGCACAATCGCAGCCCAGGTGGTGGCACGGCCGGCCGCCGCGCTCGTTCTCTGGCCCGGTCAATACGCGGGTGGCTGCCAGCCTCCGGTCGCCGCCTCCACAGCGGCCGCGGCCGCCAGGGCGATGTCCTCGCGCCAGGGAGGCGCCACCAGCTGCGCACCGATCGGCAGCCCCTCCGTGGAAGTCCCGGCGCGAACCACCGCCGACGGCCAGCCCGTCAGGTTGTGCACATCGCTGTACGAATCCCCGAACCAGCGCGCGTAGCTCTCGCCGTGA
>JBJKRK010000335.1:0-3408 GCA_046704705.1 Candidatus Limnocylindrales bacterium
CGACAGCGGCAACCCTGCAGTCCTGCGGGGTCGGGGCTACAGCAGCCCGAGCTCCCGCGCGCGGAGGACCGCCTTCGCCCGGCTGCGCTCGCCGAGCTTCGCCAGCACGTTCCCGACATGCCAGCGCGCCGTCCCCTCCGAGACGCCGAGCGCCTCCGCGATCTCCGCGTTGCGGGCGCCGCGCGCGAGGAAGTGGAGCACCTCCAGTTCGCGCGGCGTGAGGAGCTCGATGAGCTCGCCGTCGTGCGACCACAGCGACGGGCCGCGATGTCCCGGGACGGCTGCCTCCTCGAGACCCGCCAGGACCGCATCGACAAACGCGGGCGCCTGCGCCCGGACGAGCGGGAGGAGGTGCCGCAGCCGCGCGCCGTCCTCCACGCAGCGGCGCACGTAGCCGCCGGGCACAGCCAGTTCGACCGCCTCCCGGAGCCTCCCGAGCGCATCGTCGCGTCGCCCGAGCGCCTCGGCGCACGACGCCTGCAGGACGAGCACCGACACGAGGTCGGCGACCGCGCCCCAGGCACGATACCCGGCCTCCGGTTCCCGCAGCAGGTCGCGGGCCTCCTCGTGCCGGCGCTGCGCGAGCCGCACCCGGGCACGGGTGACCGCGGACGACAGGCGCAGGATCCCCTCGATCGGCGACTGCGGCCCAGCGTCCGGTGGGGCCGCGTCGGCCCAGCGTGCGGCCGTCTCGAGGTCGCCCTCGAGAAGACGGATGCGCGCCTCGGTCTCCTGGATCGGCACCGGGAGCGGGAGGCCGCTCCGGCGGATGTCCGAGGCGGCGATGCGGAGCGCGTCGTACGCGGCCTCAGGGTCGCCCGCCGCCCGGCGCGCGAGGGCCAGGTGGGGTGCCGCCCATTCGACGGTGGCGCGTCCCACGCGGTAGCGGCCCGCCTCCGCGAAGCCCTGGTCGAGGAGACGCCGCGCTTCGGCCACGTCGTTCGCCTCGTAGCGGAGCATCCCCACGACGACGTCGAGGTACCAGCCCATGGGGGGAGTCCGGCCGTCGGGTGTCCTGTACTCGTCGAGCAGCTCGTGGCACAGCCGCTCCGCCTCGTCGCGTCGTCCGACGGCGAGGAGCGCCTGGGCGAGCGGCGTGATGTCGCCGAATGCGGCAACCGCGCCGGCGTGGCGGCTCAGCGCGAACCCCTCCTCGAGGCGTCCCGCGGCGATCGCGAGGTCGCCCCGGGCGAGTGCGGCGAGGCCCATCGCCTGAAGGCAGGCGGCCCGGAAGTACGGATCGTCGCCAACGAGCGCGAGCCCCTCCTCCGCAAGGGACGCGGCGTCGGGTCCCATGACCGTCTGGAGGAGCGCGCGGAGCGTGAGCAGGCGCCCCTCGGCGAGGCCGCGTTCCGCCGTCGCGGCGAGGCGTCGTGCGGCTGTCCGGTCGGCCGTCGCGAGCTGCCCGATCTCGAAGAGCGCCCAGGCATGCCAGGCGACGAGGTCCGGGTTGGCCTCCACGAGATCCGCCGGGAGCGCCTCGATCCAGCGCAGCAGCGTGGCGTGCTCGCCCGCGTCGAATGCCGCGCGGGCCTCGGCCGCAACGAGGTGCAGCGCCTCGTCCCATTCCCCCGCCGCCAGGAGCTGGGGGATCGCCTCGCGACGGAGCCCGGACGCCTCGAGCCATGCAGCGGCGCGGAGCTGGAGCTCCCGCCGCTCGGGTTCGGGGAGGCGGGAGCGCAGGTAGTCGGCGAACAGCGCGTGGTAGCGGTACCAGCGCCGCTCCACATCGAGGGGTACGACGAAGAGGTGGCTCCGCTCCGCCCGCGCGAGGAACCCACCCGCGTCGGCACGCCCCGTGATCGCCGCACAGAGCCCGGCGTCGAAGCGCTCAGCGACGGACGTCTGGAGGAGGAATGAGCGAAGGTCGTCGTCGACCCGCGCGAGCACCTCGTCGGCGAGGTAGTCGAGGATGTCACGCTGCAGCCCCTCGAAGGCTCCAATGAGGCGCGCCGGATGTTCCCCTCGGGCAAGCCCGAGGCTCGCCAGCTGGAGCGCGGCGACCCAGCCCTCCGTGCGCTCGAGGAGCCGGGCGAGGTCGTCGTCCGCCAGTGTCCGGCCTGCATCGACGAAGTACGCGGCCGCCTCATCCGGCGTGTAGCGCAGGTCCTCCGCGCGCAGCTCGACGAGCCGCCCGTGCGCCCGCAGGCGAGCCAGGGGCAGGGGTGGATCCTCGCGACTGATGACGACGACATGGCAGAAGGGCGGCGCGTGCTCGACGAGGTACCCGACGACCGCGTGCACTGCCCCCGACCGCACGGCGTGGTAGTCGTCGAGGACGAGGGCGAAGGGATCGTCGGTGGCCCCGATGGCTTCGAGAAGCGTGGCCGCCGCGAGCTCGGCGGACGACCCACCACCCGGTCCGAGCAGCGCCTCGCACGTCACACTCGTGCCCGGCCGTGGCCCCGACAGCGCCGCGGCGAGGTACCGGACCGCGCGGGCGAGATCGTCATCCCCTGGGTCGAGAGACAGCCATGCGTACGACACGCCGCGCGACGCCAACCACCCCGCGACGGCGACGCTCTTGCCGTATCCGGGCGGTGCGGCGACGACCGTCAGGCGGATGCGGTCGTCGAGCGCGCGGTCGAGCGCGGTGCTGATGCGCGGCCGCTCACGGTAGCCGGCCGGAGCGAGCGGCGGGGTGAGCTTGGTCGCCACGAGCGGCGCCGCGGTCCGGGCAGCGCCATCTCGCACAGGTAGGCTGCGCCGCGCTCGCGTTCCCCCAGGCATGACGGGAGAAGGGTCGCCGCGCTGATCAGGGTGCGCAAGTGCCATCTCGCCGCCGCGCAGTCCGTTGCGCGCCAACCCATCGCGCTCCTGGCGTCCCGTGCGACATTTCAGGTAACACGAAGACCGGCAGGCGCTCAGGTTCCGCTCCCGTGGCGCTTCCGCGCGCTACTCTGTCCCGCGTCGGCGCTCCAGTGATGCGGGGGACATCGAGGTGGGCGGATCACTCGGCGGGCTTGCGACGTATCGGCGATTCCAGCAACGCGTGGGCGTCGCGTGGCCTGCGTTCCAGGATCGCCGAAGGCAGTATCTGGCGCAGGCCGACCGGCTCGGGCACGCCGCGGAGAAGGTTGCCGAGAACATCCTGACCGACCTCTTCACGGGACCCCTGGACTGGGCCCTCGCCGACGTCAACTACCAGGTCGACTACGCCGACATCCTCCTCACCCGGCTGGGGTTGAAGCACCTCCTCATCGAGGTGAAGCGCCCCGGCGCGCTCGCCTGGAACCGCCACGCGGTCGATGCCGCCCTCCTGCAGGCGCAGGGCTACGCGCGCAAGCAGAAGGTGGGTGCGATCGCCGTGAGCGACGGTCACATGCTGTATGCCGCGGACGTCTCCGATGCCACCCTGCATGATCGCCTCTTCGTCGCCCTCGATGCGAGCGATCCGCATCCAGACCT
>JBJKRK010000336.1:0-6584 GCA_046704705.1 Candidatus Limnocylindrales bacterium
CAGGCACGGCCGGCGGGCGTGCCTGCTCGCCGGGCATTCGCGGCGGGCGCCCCGCCCCGATGGCGGTACCGGGCGCCGGGCGGGCCGTGGGGACAGGCGACTCGGCCAGCCGCGCGAGGAGCCAGGCCGCCGGTTGGGTCCGGCCGCCCAGTCGGTGGACGCGCCGGCGCAGTTCCACGTCGTCGGTGACCACGAGGGTCGAGGAGCGCCTGGCAAAGGGGATGGCATCCACGGCCGACACGATCGCGTGGTCGGCGCTGACCCGCCCCGCGTGGCGGAGCGCCAGGCCGGGCGCCACGCGCGCGGATGCAGGTGCGCCCGGATCGGGCTGGCCATCGAGCATGACGAGGGTGTCGGTCCCGATGGGAAGACGCGACCGGAGTCGCGCGAGGAACGTGCGCAGCGCGTCCCCACTCGCGGATCCCGCCAGCGCATGCAGCACGTTGTTGCCGTCCACCAGCAGGACTCCCACGTCGCGCCAGGCATCGCGCGGTCGGCTCATCGAGCGCTTACCATCGGCTCGTGCTGTTGCTCGTGGACCTGGACGGCGTGGTGTATCGCGGACGAAGTGCCGTGCCGGGAGTGGCCGCACTCCTTGCCGAGCGCGCGTCGCGCGGCGACACGGTCGTCTACTGCACCAACAACTCCAGCCGGCACCGGACCGAGTACCTGGCCCAGCTGGAGGAACTCGGCGCCCCCGTCAGGCCGGAGGTGATCGTGACCTCGGCGCGGGCGACTGCCCTCGCGCTGGCGCAGGATGAGCCTCGGACCCGGGTGGCCATGGTGCTCGGTGGCGACGGACTGGCGCGCGAGCTGCGCGACGTCGGGATCCGCACCGTCCCGCCGACGGCTCACGGGCTGGGCGCTCCGCCGGACACGCTCGTGGTGGGCATCGACCGGCGGTTCACCTACGCTCGCCTCGGGTTCGCTTCGCAGGCGCTGCGCGCCGGCGCGCGCTTCGTGGTCACGAACCGCGACCCGGTCTTCCCCGCGGCCGACGGCCTCCGGCCGGGCACCGGCTCGATCGTCGCCGCGGTGGAAGCCGCCGCGGGACGAGGGGCGGACCTGGTGGTCGGGAAGCCAGAACCCAGGATGTTCGAGGTTGCCGCGCGTGTCGCCGGGCTGCCGCTCTCGGAGGCCGTCGTGATCGGGGATGGCATCGCCACCGACATCGAGGCGGCCAATCGCGTCGGGGCGCGCTCGATCTTGATGCTGACCGGCGTCACGACGCCGGATCAGCTCACCGCCGCGCCGCCCGGGCGGCGGCCAACGCACGTGGCCTCCGATGCACAGGAGCTGCGCGCCGTGCTGGAACGCCTCTCGGCCTGACGGCCCGGACCGGGTCCCGGTGATCACGGCGCCGCGCCGCCCGGGTGCTCCGCGCCGGGCCGCAGGTCGGCAGGCGGATCGTCGTCGTGCAGCCACGGCTCGGCCGCGGCGAAGCTGTCGAATGCCGCCAGCAGATGCGTCCGGGTCTGCTCGTCGCCCTGCAGGAAGGCGGCCGTGAGCGCGTGACGGTCGACCCGCCAGAGTTCGGGCAGGCGCAGCCCGAGCGTCTGCACCGCACGCTCGTACTCGTCGACGAGGCTGATGTCGCTGACGGTCCGATCGTCCGTCGAGAGGGTCACCGGCACCCCGGCCCGCACCAGCAGGGGGAGGGGATGCGCCGCCAGGCTCGGGAAGAGCGATGCCTGTGTGTTGCTCGTCGGACAGAGATCCAGGGTGATGCCTCGCGCGATGAGCTCGCGCATGAGTCGGGGATCGGCGGCGGCCGGTGCCCCGTGTGCGATGCGGTCCGGCCCCACGTCGAGCGCCCGCCAGACCTGCGCAGGGCCGCCCCACTCGCCCGCGTGGACCGTGATTCCCAGGTGCGCGGCACGTGCGATCTCGAACGCCCGCCGGTGTGCGACCGGGTCAGGGTTCGCGGCCTCCGGTCCGGCCAGATCGAAGCCCGCCACACCCTCATCGCCGAGCTCAGCCGCCAGCTCGGCCAGCCGCGCGTTCTCGGCCGGTGCGTGCCCCCGCATGGCGGTGCAGATCAGGCGCACGTCCACGTCGCCACCCCGGTCGTGAACCGACTGCATGCCCGCACGGACGCCGGCCGCGACCGCCGCGATCCCCTCGCGCAACCCGAGGCCTCGCTGCGTGTGCAGCGCTGGCGCCCAGCGCACCTCGGCGTAGCGCGTGCCATCGGAGGCCAGGTCCTCGACGAGCTCCATCGCGGCGCGCCGGAGCGCCTCCCCGTCCTGCAGCAGGCGCGCCGGCAGGTCGAATGCGCGCAGGAGCTCGGCCTGGTCCGCGCAGCGTTCGGGCGCGACCATGCGCGCGCGCACGCTGTCGATCGATGAGCCCAGGTCGAGGTCCCGTTCGCGGGCGAGCTCGATCGCCGTTGCCGGCCGCACGGATCCATCGAGGTGGAGATGGAGCTCCGCCTTCGGCATGCGGTGCAGCAGCGAATGCAGCGTTTCGGCGTCGGGGGTGCGCGGATCCGTGACCATCGAGGCGATGGTAGAGCAGCCCCGCACTGCTGACGACCGCCCATGTGCCCGTAATGGTCCCAGGGATCGCCGTCGCCGGCGCTGGCGACGGGCAGGAGTCGCGGGCTGGTCATGGGGCACCTCCGACACGAGCTGGACGCCCCACATCACTCACTCGTTGGGTCGTGAAAGGCAAGGCACGATGGAATGATCGTGCTACGTTCCGGCGCGTGGCTGGCCACTCGACGCCTCGAGATGGAACGGTTCAGGTTGGGCTGCGTCACCAGGGCCGCGACCGCCCGTATCTCCTGCACGTGCCTGCCGGAGGGCGCGAGGGTGCACCCCTCGTCCTGCAGCTCCATGGGCGTGGCATCGATCCCGTGATGTTCGACCGCTGGACCGGGTATTCAGCGCTGGCCGACGAAGCGGGCTTCGTGCTGGCCATGCCGCGCGCCGTCGGCGAGATCTGGAACGACGGGCGCTACGGTGGGGCGAGATGGCCGGATCGCGACGGCATCGATGACGTGGGCTACCTGCTGGCCGTCATCGACGATGTCGGCGAGCGTCGAGGGACCGACCCAGGCCGCATCTACCTCGTCGGGATGTCGAACGGGGCCACCATGGCGGGGCGCCTGGCGTGCGAACGACCTGAGCGCATCAGTGCCATCGCGCAGGTCGCGGGCACAGCTGCCGTCGAGGTGGCGGCAGCGCACACGCAGGCGGTGCCGCTGCCCGTGCTCCAGATTCACGGCACGAAGGACCGGGCGATGCCCTATGCGGGTGGTCGCGCCGGCCTCTTGATGCGTCTCCTGGTGCGACGCGCGGCGAGTCCGGTCCTGGCTGTCGATGCGTGGGCCCGTTTGTGGGCGGAGCGCAACGGGGCCAACGGAGACCCGCAGGCCGAGTCGATTGCGTCGGACGTCATCCTCCGCCGCTGGCGCGGTCCGACTCCCGCATCCGATCTCGACTTCTACCGGATCGAGGGCGGGGGCCACACCTGGCCGGGCGCGCACCTCTGGATGCCACCCCACCTGGGACGCGTCTGCCGGTCGCTCGACGCGACGCGGGTCAGCTGGGAGTTCCTGACGAAGCATCGACGGGAGGAGCGCTGAATGCGAGGTGGCTTCTTGCTTCGGCGAACGGGATCGTGGAGGTGGCGAGCATGACGGCCGTCGCTGATCTCGTCCGCGACCTTGCTGCCGCAACACCTGCGACCCTGGTCAATCCGTGGGCCGTCAGCGACCCAACGCGTCACCTCTGTCAAACCGACCACCCACGGCAGCAGGGCGACGAGACGGGACGACCCGGCTGGCGCGCATTATCGTCATCACCCAGCCACGGCTCGTTGCTTCCATCGGGCGGGTTGCAGAAGCGGCGCTCCCGCCTGGGACACCCTACCTTCGGCATCCCGCCCGCGGCGGAGCGGTCAGGTTTCGCGAGGAGCTGGCGGAGCTGGCACGCGAGCGCGGCATGGCCTGATCCTGGCGCACGACAGCATGCGCGGATCGTGGCGTCTTCGAGGGGTTGGCTCGCTGGAAGCTCTCCGCCATTCCTCCGCGCTGGCTGATCCAGCCTGGCGAGGACGGAGGCTGCCTCGCGCCCCACCGTCGGCCAGCCAGGGAGCTGGCACGCGGGCAGACCGGCACCGGAAGCGCGTAGACTGACTGCTCCACACCGTCGAGTGTCCACCGGCCCCCGGCGTGGCTGCCCGAACGGATCGGTCGAGGTGCCTTTGCTATGATCCCGCCCCGTAATCGAATGGGTCTGACGCGTCTCGGACCCGATGCGCCGGCTCCCTTCAGGCACCTCATCGAGCGCTACGTCCATCGCGCCCGTCAGGTCACCTGTACGTGCGGCTGGAAAGGCAGCAGCCTCGACGGGGCCGACGACAACTGGAAGGGCCATCTTGCACAGGTGGCGCCGCGCCGGCCCTGAGCGCACGGCCGGCACCTTCCCCAGGCCGTGCAGGGCATCCCTGCGGCTGTCGAGTCGGATGGGGCGGCCAGCACGATGTCCGCATGGTGGGGGCGGGATCTGGCTTCCTCGGGGTGTCCCGAAAGGGATGGTCGGTTGGGCTCGGGCGTTTCGAGCGCCGGCGGTCAGCGCCGCTTCGGGCTCCAGGGATCAGGACTGAGAACGCCGCGCAGTGAGGCGCGACTTCGCGACAACCAGCTGGCGACCGTGCCCGCGGGGACGCCAAGCATGCCGGCGATCTCTGCCTGTGTGTAGCCGTCGAGGACATGCAGCAATAGCGCCGTGCGCGCTCTCGGGTCGAGCGACTGCAGGGCCCCCAGGAGGTCCGGATCGACCGGGTCGGCCCACGGATGGAGCTCGATCCGCTGGAGTGCGCGCAGCCAGCGACGCCGACGGCGGAGCCGATTGAAGGCGAGTCGCATCGCGATGGTGTACAGCCAGGCGCGGGCATCCGCACCATCGAAGCGCTCCCAGGCACGCCATGCCTGCAGGTACGCGTCCTGCGCGGTATCGCGAGCCTCTTCGACGTCGCCCAGCACGAGGATCAACCGGCGGACTAGGTTGCCGTACAGTGGCACCACGGCCTCCTCGAAGGCGGCCACGGCGTCAGCATCACGGGCGAGCGCTTGGCTGGCCGCGGGAGTGAGCGCTCGCCGAACTCCCTCGTTCGCCGCGCTCATCAACCGACCCTCCTGTCGACCCGGGTGGCGCATGAGCGGCGGTCGGCGCGCCTCACGGCATGGGTCGCCCGAAGCAGGCCCCGACACCCGTCGCGCCTGGGCGCTGGTCCACGACCATGTAGAGGGTCCCGTCGATGAGCGCGCCGGGCACGACGTAGCCGTGCTCGGGTGCGGTCGATTGCTGCAGGGTGGTGGGGTCCGCCCCGTCACGCTCGATCTGCCAGATCACTCGCGTGAACCCGTGAGCGGCGAGATACCGGGCTGCTCCCGGCGGCGACATGCACTCCAGTCCGGCGCCGGCCAGGGGCTGCCCGGGGTTCTCCACGCCGGGGTGGCCCTGAGCCAGCCTCCCTGTCACGGCGAGCGTGCCGGCCGTAGCGGTGGCCACGAGCGCCAGCACGAGCAGGGGTGCCGTGGCCACCGAGAGCGGCCATCGTCGATGGTGTCCAAGCGCTCGCACCGGCGGAGGTTCCGCGCTCGGAGCACGCATCTCCAGCGCCGCCAGCCTGGTGCGCAGTTCGGTCTCGTCCATCGCGGGAGTTCTCCTCGACTCATCCTGCCACCCACCCCGCGGTAGGTGCGTCCACCCAGAGACAACACCGGACGTGGCCGCGTTGATGCATCGAGGGACTCCTGCCGGACCATAGCGCCGTTGGTCGGACCCGATCCGTCGGGCGCATGCTGGTCCGCTCGTCGGGAAGGACTTCCTTTCGGGCTGGCATCCGAGGCCGTTCGGTCGAACATGATCGCGGGTACTCGCGATGGCTCCCTTCTTGGGACCGCCGGTCACCTAGAGCTTGCCTGTCCTCTTGCCCAGGCAGTACGCCTCGAGAATCTCGGCCGCCCACCAGCAGCAGCGCCCGTAATCGAGGCTCTCTCGGGCACCGAGCTTCTTTCTCGCGAAGCCAACTTGCCATTGGTCATGGCGGTATAGCTGGCAACTGCACCACAGCAGTTCGAGGTCCGCGGCTGTCTTGCCAAGACCTGCGGCTTCGAGTTGTCCGCCGAAGGCTTCCCAGTTGCGCCATCCGTGGCTCCGCACGAGGCCCTCCACGGCGACATACGCCTCCGCTGCTGCGCGTTCCAAGCCTTGGGACAGTAGGTCGAAGGCGGCACGCAGGCGCTCCGCCGCAATCGCGGCCTCGGGCTGTGCCGCGATGCATTTAGCTAGATCTCGATAGTCGACTAGGACGGCAGGGCTTTGGCGGACGATGTTGTATCGCAGGCCAAGGTAGCGGCGAACGGACCACGTCCCGTCCGGGCGATAGGTGTGTCGGCCAGTCCAACGTACATAACCAGGGGAAGCAGTTGCTACGCTCATCGCGAGCAGATAACTGTCGAACCAGCGAACGACACTCTGCTCCGAGGCGTCGCTGTCATCAGGCGCCGCGACCCAGCGGACTCGCACCTTCCCCTGTTCGACTACCACTCGATGGTCCCCGTCGTCGAATGA
>JBJKRK010000337.1:0-10196 GCA_046704705.1 Candidatus Limnocylindrales bacterium
GCGGGCGGACCGACGTCTCGAGCCACGTGTCGAGCCAGTCGCCGACCGTGAGCTGCGGGCTCGGGGCTCTGATGCCGTTGTCGACCTGGGTCAGCGCGGCGCGCAGCGCCTCCACGGACTGTCCGCGCTCCTGGGCCCTCGAGCAGCGGCGAGAGGGACGATGCAACGGTGTGCCGAAGGATCGCGCGGCGTGAGGGGCCGAATGGTGGGGCGCGCCTGGCACGAACGTCCCTGCTGCATCGAGAACGACCAGTGATAGGATCACATGCGATGTGGATCCGTTCCCGTCTCTGCGATGGCCGCAGTTCCGCCGGATCCTCGAACGCGAGCCGTTGGGGTATCACATCGAGCGACAGGACGGATCTCATCGGAAGCTGACTGCGCCCGGTCGGCCCGACCTGTGGCTCAGTTTCCACGACAATCAGACGCTTCCGCCGGGACTGGTCCGCAAGATCCTGGTAAGTGACATCGGACTCAGCGAGTCCGAGGCCCGGGAGCTTGTAAGGGGATGATGATTGTGGCCGTCTTCTACATCCACCTTGAGGTGGTCGACCGAGAGGCCGTCTGGTGGGCGGAGACGCCAGCCGTTCCAGGGCTAAGCGTTGCCGCGGCGACCCTCAAGGAGCTTCGCTCGCTGGTCGCGGAGGCGGGAGCCGCCCACCTGCCGGGGGACAGGGTGGAGTTCCAGCTCGTGGCGGACGAGCCCCCGACGGCGAACCCCGCCAGCGTGGTTACTGACGAACCGATCAGCCGCGGCGTCGAAGTTCGCCGCTTGGTCGCTGTGGCGTAGAGCGCCCCGACTGTGCACGTCGCGGCCGCGATCCTGTGTGATTTCGCAGAAGTTCGCGAGGGCCTGCTGATGCTGCTCGGGGGCGGCATCGTGAATCTCTGGCGCCCAAGTCTTCCCGCGCCGATGGGAATCGCTCTTGCTCTGGTGGTGGACATCCCCCCGGGGGAACGGGCCATTCCCCACGAGATCTCTCTTGAGGTGCGGGACCCGGGATCAGCCCAGATCGGGAAAGGGGGCGCGGGTCTACAACTCGGCCCCAACCTCATGTTTGAGGCAGACGAGAGCGCGATCGTTCCGTTCGTCATGCCGCTGCCCTTCCAGGTGCATCGCTACGGCTGGCATTCGCTACGGATCGCGTTCGATAGCGAGGAAGAGCGGGTGATCAGGTTTCGCGTGGCCCCGCCGCAGGAGCAACCCGCTGGCGTCCCGGTTGTGCGCGGTCGCGCTCGGCGCCGGCCGAACTGAGGACCGCAGCACACCACGGACCCCCGTGGTGGCCCTCAGCTTGCATGTGACGGCAGCCGCGCCTAGCATGCCCCTGGCGGAGCAGGCGTGGACGCGCGGAGCCGGGCCGAGCGGGAGCGGAGGGCGCGTCAGCCTGCCTCCTGCACGCATTGTGGTGGCTCGCTCATCTGGGCCAAGCCCGAGTGGGTGCGTGGGCCGGATCACCTGCACTGGCGCTGTCGCTGCGGCCTGCTGTTCCCCTGCGTCGCGTGCGGTGCGACATCCCGATGGACGAGGTGACTTCCGTTCCTCCTCGCCGGGTCTTGCTGCCCCACCAGTCGCGCTCCATCCGCCGTGGCGCCTCGATCCGCCGGCCCGCGTGCACCTCCGTACTTCGCGGCCCGTCACCCGTCGGAGACCTCAGGGCGCCCGGGCGCGCCTTCGATTCGGTCCCTCCTTCGTCGTCGGCGGGTCGGCCACTTGGCGAGTATCCCGCGCGGGCGCCCGGCTGCTGGTGAGAGACCGTCCAACCGATGGCGAGACCGCGTGGCCGCCGCCGGGACGCAGCAGCGGAGCCCGTCCCTATACTCGAGACATGCCCCTGCTCCGTGACGTCCGTGCCGTGGTCACCGGGGCGACGAGCGGTCTGGGCGCGGCGATGGCGGAGGCGCTGCTCGCCGAGGGAGCGAGGGTGGCGGTCGTGGCCCGCCCGACGCCGCGCCTTCAGGCGGTCGTGGATCGCTGGCGCGCTGCGGGCCTCGCGGCCGAGTCACTCGCGATGGACGTGCGCGACCCGAGCTCGGTGGAGGCCGGCGCGGAGGAGATCGGGAAGCGCTGGGGCGGGCTCGACCTCCTCGTGAACAACGCCGGCATCGGCATGCGGACGGTCAATCCGCGCTTCTTCGAACGGCCGCAGCCATTCTGGCAAGTCGCGCCGGCGGCGTTCTCCGATGTGATGGCGACGAACCTCACCGGCTACTTCCTCGTCGCGCGCGCCTTCGTGCCGTTCTTTCTGGCGCAGGGGTGGGGCCGCATCGTGAACATCACCATGAACCGCGAGACGATGCGCCGCCCGGGGTTCGTCCCGTACGGACCCTCGCGCGCGGGTGTGGAAGCGCTGAGCCTGATCATGACCGAGGACCTGCGGCCGCACGGGATCGCCGTCAACCTCCTGCTTCCGGGAGGCGCCACCGGGACGGGCATGATCCCGGAAGACGTGCCGGGGGAGGTGCGTGCCAGGCTGCTCCCCGCGCACGTCATGGGGCCGCCGATCGTCTTCCTCGCCTCGGCGGAGGCCGAGGGCCTCACCGGCGTGCGCATCGTGGCGCGGGACTGGACGAGCTGGCTGGCCGACTTCCGCTCCGCGCGGGCGAAGCAGGCTGGCGCGCTTTCCTGAGCCTGCGCCGGCCGTCGGTCGATCGGGCTGCCCGCCGCAGCAGGCCTCAGTAGCGCCTCGGTCAGGCGGGCGCCCCGCACGGACCCAGGAGGACCTCAGTCGATCAGGCCGTCGTCCGGCAGGCCCCTGACGACCAGGCGCGCTTTCGCGGGGTCCGAGACGGCGATCATGTCGACGACGCGCCCGCGCGTGGCCCGGAGGGTGAGCAGCAGCTCGATCGGGGTTCCCGCCATTTCGAGCTCGCGGGCGGCACGAGCGAGCGCCCCGGGCTCGTTCGGGATCGTCATGGGGATGACATCGAACTCGCTCGCCGTCAGCCCCACCGCGGCGAGCGCCTGGCGTGCCGACGCCTCGTCGTCCACGATGAAGCCGAACGACCCCGGCCGCCCGGGGAGGATGCTCACGGCTGTCAGGTTCGCCCCCTTTCCTGCGATCGCCTCGCTGAGCTCGACGAGCGCGTCGGGCGCATCTCCAAGCGCGACGATGAACGCCTTCACCCTCACCTCCATGGATCCGTCGACTTCCGGACAGGCGGTCCGGCTTGCGGGCATGCCGTCGGACCTGGGGGCATGCTCTCCCGCCCAGGCCAGCGCGAGCCGTGCAAGAGTCTAGCGGCGCCTCCGTCCGCCCTGGCAGCGCCGCGGTGCGCCCTGGTCCGTGCTATACCCGCCGCGGACGGCCCGGGCACACTGGCAGCCGGCGGGCAGGCGTCCCGGCAGGCGGTGAAAGGAGCGCACTCGAACATGGCGGATGACCTCAGCCTCGACACGGCGACCACGGCGCTCGTCCTGATCGACCTGCAGGCGGGCATCGTGGCGCGGGACACGCAACCGTACGCGTCCAGCGCGGTGGTCGCCCGCGCGGCCCGTCTGGCCCGCCGCTTCCGCGAGGTCGGTGCGACCGTCTTCCTCGTTCGGGTCACGCCCTCGCCGGACGGCCGCGACGCCCTCCGCCCCCTGGCGGACGTGGCGCGCCCTGCCGGGACCGGCGCGCCTCCGGCTGACTTCGCCACGCTCGTTCCTGACCTCGGGCCCGAGCCCGGGGATCTGGTGATCACGAAGCGACAGTGGGGCGCGTTTCACGGCACGGAACTCGACCTGCAGCTGCGACGGCGCGGGATCCGCACGATCGTCCTCGCGGGCATCTCCACGGAGCGCGGCGTCGAAAGCACCGCCCGCGCCGCGTACGAGCATGCCTACGGGCTCGTCGTGGTCGAGGACGCGTGCTCGGCGAGCGACGCGGCCGATCACCGCCACAGCATGACGCGGATCTTCCCCCAGATCGGCCGCGTGCGAACCACCGAGCAGGTGCTTGCCGCCCTCTGACCGGCGGACGCCGACGCGGGGCGCGTCAACCGACGCGGGGCGCGTCAACCGACGCGCAGGACGACCTCTTCGACGCCGTCGACTTCGGCCCGTTCGACGCGCACGACCTCGTTGAAGATCGCGCTCACCGCGTCGGCGAGGCGCTCGCGGTCGTCGGTGCGCCGGGCCTGCTCGGTCACCTGGCGCAGCAGCCGGTCGTAGTCGCCAGGCACGTCGGCGACGAGCATCCTGATGCGCCGTCCGCGGGACCAGCCGACGACCCGCTCGTCCATGGCGCGATTGTCGCCATCGGACGTGTCAGGCGCCATTACAGAATCGCGCCTGGCGGTGATGGTCGTGGCGCGCGGCGGATCAGCGGTGTCAGCGCTGGCGGGTGGACAGATAGGTGAGCACCGCCGCGAAGAGGACGAGCAGCGCCAGGAACCCGAAGAACGGGTTGATGCCGGCGGTCACCGAGGGCGTCCCGCCAGGCGGTGCGGAGGCTCCCGGTGCACCCGATGCCGGAGCCGGGCTGGCGAGACCCGAGGGCCCCGCCGAGGCGCCGGCACTGGGGAGGCCCCCGGAGGGCGCCGGGCTCGTCGCCGCGGATGCCACGGGGGCGCTCGTGGTCGGTGACGGCGACTGACGCGGCGACGGGCTGGGGGTCGGCGTTGGGGTCGGCGTCGGAGTCGGGGAGGGGGTCGGTGTCGGCGAGGGGGTGGGCGTCGCCTCCATCACGATGATCGTGCCCTGCATGGCCCCGCGCACGCTGTCGTGGTAGCCGTAAGTCCCGGGCTTCTGGAAGGTGACGCTGTACGTCCCGCCCGGGGGGATCGATCCGCTCGGCGGGAAGGCGCCCTGCGTGTCGGGCAGCACGATGTGCGCCACCGGGTCGTCGTTGACCCAGGTGACCGTGGTCCCCGCGCCGACAGTCAGCGACAGCGGCTGGTACGAGAAGCTGGTGATCGCGATGATCGCGCGGGCCGCGAGTGCGGGTCCGGCCGAGGCCGCGGAAGCGAGGCCGACCACGAGCAGCGCGACGGCCGAGACGCGAGGCAGCACGCGACGACGCACCTGACGTGGGCGCGACAGGGCGGCGTGCGTCGTGCGAGCACGCGGTTCGTGAGAATCAGCGCGGCGAGGGAGCATGTCCTGCCTGCGCACGTTCACCTCCTGTGCCGTCCGGGCGACGCGCTCCGGCTCGCGCCATCGGCCATCAGACAGTAGCCCCTGCAGCATGTCGATGTCTTCCCGGCGCCGCGGTCCCCGGTGTCTCCGCCGGCGCGACGGTCCGTCTACGTGTCCGCGCGCGCCGCAGCGCCCCCGTCGCTTTCGGCTCCGGCGCGCTGCCGTGCGCGGTAGCGGGCCACCTTGGCGCGGTTGCCGCACGTCGCCATGTTGCACCAGCGACGCTGTCCGTTGCGGGAAGTGTCGTAGAAGACGATGCGGCAGTCGGGGTTGGCGCAGATCCGCAGGCGATCCGGTTGGCCCTGACTCACGACGCGGGCGATGCTCTCGGCCAGGAACGCCAGCGCGCCCTCCACCGGATCGCCCTCGTGCCGGTGGTCGTAGCTCACGCCGTCGGTGGAGAGCACGAGCTCGTAGATCGGGCGTGTCCGGAGCGTCCGGTTGATGCGTGCGAGCATCGCCGGGTCGGGCGCCCGGCGCTCCACGGTCGCCTCCACCACCTCCCGCATCGCCGTGCGTACGCCGTGGGCGAGCTCCACCAGCCGGTTCCCCTCGCCGGGTGACGCGGCGACCAGCGCGAGGACCCGGTCCCGCGCATCGAGGTGTACGAGGTTGCGCCGGCAGAGCCAGTCGAGCACATCGGCCGGCGTCGGCAGGTGTTCCGCCGGCTGTCCCTGCTGGAGCTCCGCCGTGTTGATGAACTCGAGCGCGTCCGCGATGCCGGCCGTGTGCCCATGTCCCGGCACCGGAACCGCCGATACAGGGCCCGTTCCCGCCTCGAGGAGGTCCAGATGGACATGCCGACTGGCCAGCATTTGTAACCCCTTATACCTCATTGACAGGTTACAAGCAAGTGCGTACGATCAGCATGTAACCAGTTAGATGCAATAAAGCAGTTACAGCTGCCGGAGGTTTCACAAATGACCGAACCGCTTCTCATCGTGCTGCTCTTCGTCGCCGCGCTCGTCGTGTTCGACATCGCGGCGGTGTGGTTCGGCGAGGACTCGCGGCCCACCATCGGCGACGATCACCAGCGCTGAACGGCGCCTGCCCACACGGCCGCATGCCCGGCGGCCACCCGCGTCGGCCCGTGCGACGACGCGCATGATCGGGGCCACGGCTCGGCGGGCCATGTCGCGTCCCGACCGGCGCGTCTAGACTGAGGCCGGTGACAGCATCCCGGGATTCCGACTTCGATCCAGGCCGGGCGCCGCACGACCCGGCGCCGCAGGGCCCGGTGCCGGACGGACCGGACCCGCACGGACCTGCCCCGCACGACCGGGCGCCAGCGCGCACGCTCGACGACGCGGGGCTCCAGGCGCTGTTCGGGACGCTCGACGGGGCGCAGACGGCGGGTCGGGGGGACATGGACCCCGAGGCGTTCCGCCGTGCGGCCCACGCGGTCGCGGATCTCATGGCCGATTACCTCGCCGGGGTCGAGCAGTATCCGGTGCTCCCGCCCGTCGAGCCCGGTGACCTGCGCCCGCGTTTCCCGGCCGCTCCGCCAGACGATCCGGAGCCGCTTGCCCGGATCCTCGGCGACTACCGCTCGCTCGTCGAGCCGAACATCACGCACTGGCAGCACCCCGGCTTCTTCGCCTACTTCGCGACGACGGGGTCTGCGCCGGGGATCCTCGGCGAGATGTTGATGGCCACGCTCGTGGCGAACGCGATGCTGTGGCGCACGTCGCCGGCGGCGACGGAGCTCGAGGAAGTGACCGTCGACTGGCTCCGCCAGGCGTTCGGGCTGCCGGACGGTTTCGAGGGCTTCTTCACCGATACCGCATCGACCAGCAGTCTGATCGGGCTCGCGGCGGCACGCCAGGGCGTGGCTGGTCGCGATGCCAGCGCCGAGGGCCTTGCCGGCGGCCCGCGGCTGCGCGTGTATGCGTCGAGCGAGGCGCACAGCTCGATCGACAAGGCGACCATGACGCTCGGCCTCGGCCGAGCCGGCGTGCGCCACATCCCCACCGACGCGTCGTTCCGGATGCGGCCGGACGAGCTCGACCGCGCGATCGCCGAGGACCGTGCTGCCGGCTGGCTGCCCTGCGCGATCGTCAGCACGATCGGCACCACGAGCTCCACCTCCGTCGACCCGACTGACGCGATCGCCGCGATCGCGGAGCGCGAGGGCTGCTGGCTGCACGTCGACGCCGCGTACGCCGGTGCGACGGCGGTGCTGCCGGAGCAGCGCGAGACGTTCAGCGGTTGGGAGCGCGCGGACTCGATCGTGGTGAACCCGCACAAGTGGCTCTTCGCGCCGCTCGATGTCTCGCTGTTCCTGACCCGGCGGCCGGAAGCCGTCCGGAGCGCCTTCAGCCTGGTGCCCGAGTACCTGCGGACGCTCGATCGCCAGCGGCCGGTGCACGACTTCAACGAGTACACGCCCCAGCTCGGGCGCCGCTTCCGGGCGCTGAAGATGTGGTTCCTCCTGCGGTACTTCGGCCTGTCCGGCCTGCGCTCTCGGCTGCGCGAGCATCTCGAGCTCGCGCGGCAGTTCGCCGGCTGGGTCGACGCCGAGCCCCAGGCCGAACGCCTGGCACCCACGCCGTTCTCGACGGTGTGCTTCCGCTGGCGTCCCGAGCGGTACCGGGGACGCGAGGACGAGCCGGGGCCGGCGGAGGAGCTGGACCGCCTGAACGAGGCGCTGCTGGAGCGCGTGAACCGCGACGGGTCGGTGTTCCTCTCCCACACGAGGTTGCACGGACGCTTCGCGCTCCGCCTCGCCATCGGCAACCTGCACACGGAGCAGCGGCACGTGGAGCACGCGTGGGAGCTCATCCGCCAGGCAGGGCGGGAACTGGGCGCGGGCGAGGCTGGTCGCGCGTCCTGATCGCGTCCGCGTACCGCGCCCGCCGCGGTGAGCCGCGGCTTCGACCGGCGTTTCGTCCCGAGCAGACTGTCAGTGCGCCGGCACGGCGATGGTCGGGAACGCGGCGCCGTAGCGGAACGAATAGGTCCAGGGACCCGTGGCATCGCTGCGCATGCCGCTCCGCAGCCGGTGCGTGCGGGGATCGAGGGTGAGCGAGGCGTGCACGTCGCCGCTGAGCGGGGAGACCGACTGGTAGGTCCAGCGCCACAGACCACCCGCGAGGACCGTGACGCTCGTCCCGATGGACTGGTCGACTCCCGAGCCAGACCCCCAGCTGTCGACGGCCTGGCCGCTCTTCAGGAACCCCTCCCGCAGCGCCGCGGCGCCGCAGCTGTACGTGCCGGGCGCCTGCACCCAGCCCGACTGCCCGTCGTACGCGTGGGCATCCAGGCACACGAAGATCCGCTGGCCTCCCACGGCCGATGCGCTCGCGGCGCTCGTGTACTCGACCGTGTACGCGACGCGGCCGTGCTCGACGCCGATCTCCAGTGTGCCGGCCGCCTCGAGGCCTGACACGACCGCAGACCAGAACGCGCTGGAGGTCGGACGCGGAGTCGGCGACGCGGTGGGGGAGGGAGTCGGGGGCGGCGTCGGCGTGGATGAGGGCGGCGCGCTGTTGCTCGGTGCCGCGGTGGGGCTGGTGGTGGGAGCGACCGGCCCAGGCGAAGCGGTGGTGGTCGGTGCGGTCGAGGGCGACGTGCTGCCGCAGGCAAGGCAGGTCGCAACGGCGATGGCGAGGGCTGCGGCGCTCCAGGCGTGGCGCAACGGGTCCGGGCGCACCCGGCGATGGTACGGCATGGATGGGCTACGCTGTGTTCCTGCCGGGCGAGCTCGGGCGCGATGCCACTCGAGCCGGTGCAAGGAGGAGCAGCGACGTCACCATCCGAAGGCGTTCCCGCCGCAGAGGCGCCGGCCGGTCGCGAGATCGGTCGCACGGTCGCCGGCGGGCTCCTGCTGCGCCGGGGCCTCTCCGTTGCGTTCGCCGCCGCGACGGACCTGGTGGTGCTCGGCGTGACGGTCGTGCTGCTCCTCACCCCGGCATACATACATGCGGCCCTGGCCCAGAGCGGCAGCGCCACGATCCTGGGCGTGAGCGAGGCGCAGGCGCAATCGCTTTCCGACCAGACCGTCCACGAGATCGTGTTCGGCCCGCAGACCTTCGCCTTCCCGTTCCGTCCCGGCGGCCCGGCTTTCTACGACACGGCAGAGGCGAACCATCTGCGCGATGTGCACGATGTGCTGTACGCGTTCCTGCTCGTGGTCGCGATCGCCGTCGTGGTGCTCGCGTTCGGCCTCGCGCGCTGGCACCGCGAGCGCTGGCTGTGGCGCTCGATCGGGCGCGGTGCCGCGTTCCTGGTGGTCGCGTTCGTCGCGGTGGGCATCTTCTTCAGCCTGGAGTTCGACACGGCCTTCACGCTGTTCCACGAGATCTTCTTCCCCGAGGGCGACTGGTCCTTCAACACGGCCACCCAGCGTCTGGTCCAGCTGTATCCGACACCGTTCTGGGAGCTGACCGCGACTGTCCTGGCGTTGCTGGCGATCGGGCTCAGCCTGGCGGTGTGGGTCACGGCCACGCGGCGGGCGCGGAGGTGACAGCGCGGCAGTCTCCGGAGCGGAAGCGGATGGCAGGGTGGCAGCGCCCGGTACGAAGGCGGCAGCGTGGCGGCGATGGTGACGCGTGTGGCAGCGTGGCGGCGGGGGTGACGCGTTGAACGGAGCGGGCCAGGGGCGCGGAAGACTGTTGCCGCTCGAGGAGGCGCGGGAACGGATCCTGGCCGGAGTCGCGCCACTCGAGCCCGAGATGCTGCCGCTCGAGGAGGCGTGCGGTCGCGTGCTCGCGGCGCCGGTTCGGTCCGGGCTGACACTGCCGCCCTGGGACAACAGCGCGATGGACGGCTTCGCCGTGCGCGCCGCCGACGTCGCCTCGGCGAGCCCCGAACGCCCGGTGCTGCTGCCGATCAGCGGCGAGTCTGCCGCCGGGCATCCGGCCACGGGGAACCTCGTGGCGGGGACCGCGATACGGATCAGCACCGGCGCCATGCTGCCCGAGGGAGCGGACGCCGTGGTGCCGGTCGAGGAAACGACCGACGACCGCGACGGGAGGGACGCCGACCACGTGGCCGTGCTGCAGCCGGCGTCCCCCGGCAACCATGTCCGGCGGGCGGGCGAAGACGTCGCGGCCGGCGCGCTGCTGCTCGACGC
>JBJKRK010000338.1:0-16564 GCA_046704705.1 Candidatus Limnocylindrales bacterium
CTGCTGACCGTTTCCCTCTCCCGGCAGCGGCGGCTGCGGCGCGCCCGGGGCAGCGGTGGCCGTGGCGGCGAGCGCGCGGAGCGTGCCGTAGATCCACCCGAACGCGCCCGGATTCACCAGGCGTCGCAGCGCATCGTGCAGCGGCCGCAGGCGCAGTTCCTCCAGCGCGCGGTCGATGCTGGGAACGCCTCCTTCGCCCAGCTCCGCCGCCAGGCGCGCGAGCTCCCCGGCCGGCGTGTCGTGCAGCACGCGCCAGTCCAGGTAGACGCGGCAGGCATACGCGTCGAGCTCGACGCGCAGCCCCTGCGTGCGGAGCTCGTCCACGGGCCGAAGGAACTCGAGCCCCGTGACGTGGTCGCGAAACGCCATGTACGCGGCCGCGTCGTCGGGCAGGTTCAGCCCCTCGGCGAGGGTCCGCCGCACGAGCGTCTTTTCACCGTCTCCGCTCCTGGCCGCGTACGCGGCGGAATCGCGGACCCAGCCCTGTGCCGTGGCGAAGCGGTTGTGGTACACGACGAGCGCCCGCTGGTCCCCGTCTCGGTTGGAATACGCGAAGACGTCCTCGTTCACCCAACCTTCCGGGCTCACGACGTCGTAGAGCAGGAAGTCGCGGACCTCGGCGAACAGGCGGCGGCGGTGCAGGAGGGGAAAGATCGCGCGCTCGTGCCGTGCGATCAGGTCCGGGTCCGGCTGCTCGTCCCAGTAGGCGCGCCGGAACTCCATCCCGTAGCGCTCACCGAATCCCTCGACCTGCCCGTGGCCGAACATCGGCAGCCCGGGCATGGTGGCGAGCATCGTGCACACGCCGAAGTACTTGTCGCCCTTCCCGAACTGGTCGACCGCGGTGCGCTCGTCCGGGTTGTTCATGAAGTTGACATAGCGCTTCAGGATCTCGGGGTCGAACTCGAGCGTGTTCTTCACGACGAGGCGGTACTCGGCATTCTTCTCGTCGCGGAGCATGTGCATGAATGCGCTGTTGTACACACGGTGCATGCCCAGGGTGCGGACGAAGTACCCCTCCATCAGCCAGAAGGCCTCGGCGAGCAGAAGCGTGTCGGGCGCCTCGGCCGCCACGCGATCCACTACCTCGCGCCAGAACTCGACCGGCATCGCGCGCTCGAACTGCTCCTTCGTCAGGGCATGCTCG
Source organism: Candidatus Limnocylindrales bacterium (assembly GCA_046704705.1). Lineage (GTDB taxonomy): Bacteria > Chloroflexota > Limnocylindria > Limnocylindrales > CSP1-4 > JBJKRK01. The sequence goes on from JBJKRK010000338.1 coordinate 1,148, forward strand.
GCACGGGATGGGATCGCGCCTCCCTGCCCCGGCTCGGGGTACCAGAGCCGCTGGACGTGCCGTCTGGCCAGCGTCATGGCCGCGTCGAAGCGGATGACGGGAAACTGTCGCGCGACGTGCAGGATGGTCTGGATGACGCCCTCGCGCACCTCGGGCTTCAGGTAGTCGAGCTGGGCCGTGTCGTTCCACGGCATGCTCGTGCCGTCGTTGCCGTGATAGATGTAGCGGGCGCTGCTGGTGTGCCGATCCAGCCGCTTGAACACGACCGCCGCGTCGGTCGCGTCGTAGTAGTGGTCCTCAATGAAGACGCCGACGCGGGGATCGTCGGAGAGATCGGGGCCGGTGAACGAGTACGACGGATAGGGTGGCTCGTCGAGTCCGAGGAACCAGTCGGGGTGCTCGACCACCCAGCGTGAGTCGATCCCCATGTGGTTGGGCACCATGTCGCTGGCGAGCCGGATCCCGCGCTGCCAGGCACGATCCCGGAGGTCCGCGTAGGCCGCGGGGCCGCCCAGGTCGTGCGCGACGTCGTAGTCGCGCAGCGAGTACGCCGAAGCGACTGCATCTGGGTTGCCCCGATACTGCTTGATGCGCTGTGACGCGCGACTGCGCTCCCAGACGCCGATGAGCCAGAGCCCGCTGATTCCCCAGCGTGCGAGGCGGTCGAGCTCCTCGTCCGGGATCTGGTCGAGTCGTCCGATCTCGCGCCCGTACTGTTTCGAGAGCTGATCCAGCCAGACGTAGCTGCTCTTGGCGATGAGGACGAGGCGCGGCATCCAGTCGCTGTCGGGGCTGAACCGTTCGGGTTCGCCCTCGAGCGCGCCGAACTCGTAAACGTCGACCTCGCCCGCAGGGCCGGGGCCGGCGAAGCGGAGGAGCCGCGCTCGCTCCTCCTCCTGAAGCACGTCGAGGCTGACCATCAGCCGATCGAGATAGCCGGCCAGCAGGAAGCCCCAGTGCTCCCGGATCCAGCGCAGCTGGCCTGGCAACGAGTCGGGAACCGCCTCGGCCGGGCTGCGCAGCAGGCGCACCAGATCCTGCGCCCGGGGCCCGAAGGGGGGTCGACGCTCGAACCAGCGCCGCAGGCCGTCCACCATGCGGGGATAGCCGCCGTCGACGGCCAGCTCGGCGTCATCGAAGAGCTCGTTGAACGGCGCGAACGCCGGATTCATGTTGGCCAGCCAGAGCAGCAGGAGCTCCTCGAGCGCGACCTCGCGGTTGGGGACCCCGTCGGTTTCGCCGTCCAGGTACGCCCCGGAATCGATCTCGCCGCGATACACAGCGGCGGTGGGGAACCGGTCAGCGAAGCGCCGCAGGACCTCGTCCACATACGCGGGCCCGAGGTCACCCTGCAACTCGGCCAGCGCGCCGGCCATGGCCTGGGGATCGCGCTGCTGCCGGTACAGTCCCACCACGTAGTGGAGGATCTCGTCGATCAGACCCATCGCGTTGAGGTCACCCGCCTCGACGGCCAGCTCAGGCCGACGTGCGACATCCCGCCCCGCGTTGATCTTCTGCGCGAATCGGCGGGTCGCGCGGAAATCGGGCAGGATCACATTGCCGCTCAGGGCGAACAGGCGCGCATCGAACCCGTAACGGTCGCGCGCCTGGCGGGAAACGTGGAATTCCATCACGTGCTATGCAGGATAACAGCCAGCGCTCTCTCGGCCGCGGACGGCGGGCCCGGACCCTCCGCCCGCTTCTGCGCGGTCTCTGCGCAGTCGCTCGAAGCCGGCGCCGCCGGCCGCGCAAGACAGGCCGGAACGACCTCGCGTAGGCTCCGCCCGTGCTGACTGGAACTCACCCATGCTAGTGGGCATGCGCCCGTGCTGACCGGAATCGACCATGTCGTGATCGCGGTGCCCGACCTCGCGGCCGCGTGCGAGGCGGTCGAGCGCGGACTCGGCCTGGCCGCGACGGAGGGCGGCCGCCACCCGCAGCTGGGCACGGAGAACCGGTTGATCTGGCTCGGCGACAGCTACGTCGAACTGCTCGGCGTGTTCGACCGCGCACTGGCCGCCACGTCCTGGATCGGCGCGCCGGCGCTCAGGGCGCTCCAGGGAGGCGGAGGTGGCTTCGTCGCACTGGCGCTCGCCTCGAACGACCTGGCGGACGATCTCGCGAGGCTGCGCGCGCACGCTTCGACCCTGCGGGGACCAACGGCCGGAGAGCGGGTGCGGCCCGACGGCGCGATCGTGCGCTGGCTGCTGGCGCTGCCGCCGGCCCTGGGGTCGGCGCATCCGCTCTTCCTGATCGAGCACGACCGGAACGGCGCCGAGTGGGACGAGTCAGCGCGGCTCGCGCGGGCAACGCTGCAGCATCCGGTCGGCGGCCAAGTACGCCTCTCGCGCGTCGAACTCAGCGTGCCGGACCTCCAGGGAGTGCAGCGCCACCTGCGCTACGACGCAGGCTTGAGCTTCCGGCCCTCGCTGGCGGGCGGGGGCGCCAGGGACGCCTCTGTCGGCGAGCAGACGCTGCGCCTGCGGGGCCGCATGTCGAACGATCCAGGAGCTGCGCGACCGGGACCGGCGGCAGCTCCGGGCAGCGTGCCGACGCCGGACTCGACCCTGGCCGTGGTGGCGCTCCGGCTCGCTGGCGCGACGGCGGCCCGCCGTCCGTTCGAGCTCGGTGGGGTGCGGCTCATCCTCGAGGGATCCTGAGCCACCGCAGCACCCGGGGGCGAGCCCGCCCCGCGGTGGCCCGAACGGCCCGCGGCGTTCTCCCCGCCGTGGGGCCAGCGGCTATCCCGGTGCGTCAGTTGACGCGGACGGGCTGCCCCTCTCGATCGTGCGGCAGGTCGACGCAGCCCACGGTGCATCCCCGGGCATCGCGGCCGCCGAGCGAGCTGTAGTGGTACCAGCGCGCCTCGCCGTCCGAGCTCCCGTCGAGGGTCAGGCGGCAGCCACAGGCCGCACAGGTGACGGGAGCGACGCGTCCGTCGCGCACACCGTGTTCCACTGCGTGGGTCGAACCCGACATGGTCATAGCGAATCACACCTCCGCGAATGTCTTCGGAGCATCGCGCGGGTGCCGCGCCAGCGTCGGCAGCGACGAGGCTACCGTTGGGTTGCGGTTCGGTTGCGGGGGCCCGGATCTGGCGCCTGAGATCGGGGGTCGGACCGATCCGGGGGGTCCGTGCCTGGATGCCTCGCGCCCGCGCATGGCCGCGCGGGCGGCCGGCACGGGCGAGAACTCACAGGCCGAGTCGCCACCCCACGGACCGGACGGAGACGACCGGAGGGCCGCCGGCGGAACGGAGCTTGCGGCGCAGGCGGGCGAGGTGGGGTTTGAGCCACAGCGGATCAGGATCGATCTCCTCCGGCCAGCCAGCACGGAGGAGCGCATCCCTGACGACGACCTCGCCCCCGCCGATGGCGAGCGCCTCGAGCAGGCGGTACTCGGTGGGGGTGAGATCGAGCATCCGACCCGAAACACGTACCTGATGGCGGCCGCGATCCATCACGAGGGACCCTGCGACGAGCGTTCCGGCTGCTCCGCCCAGCGCGGCGCGGCCGGTCAGCGCCGGCGGTGCTCCCGCACGGCGGAGCGCGGCGCGGATGCGGGCGAGCAACTCGTCCTTCCCGAAGGGCTTGGTCAGGTAGTCGTCCGCACCGATGTCGAGCGCGCGCACCTTGGCCGACTCGGCGATCTCGCCGCTCACCACGATGATGGGGATGCCGGCACCGGCGTCGCGCAGCCGGCGGGCAACCGCGAAGCCGTCAGCGCCGGGCATGGCGAGGTCGAGCAGCACCAGGTCGGGCCGCTCGTCTCGCCAGCGCCGGACGGCCGTCTCGCCATCGTAGGCGGTCACGACCTGGTGGCCCTCCGTGCCGACCAGGGCGGTGATCGCGCCGACCATCGCGGGATCGTCGTCGACGACCAGGATGCGCACCACCATCAGAGTGCCACCGCCGCAGGCAGCGCGATGACGAAGCGCGTGCCGGCCGGCTCCGACGGCTCGCACCACAGGCGAGCACCGACCGAGTGGCCCAGCCGCCGGGCCGCGTACAACCCGATGCCCGAACCGCGGGCGGTCTGCGTGTCGTGGCGGGCGTACGGCTCGAAGATGCGCTCGCGCCACTCCGCGGGGATGCCGGGCCCCTCATCGGTGACGCCGACGCGGATCACCCCCTCGACGAGCTCCGTCGAGATCGTGATGTCGGTGCCGGGCGGGGCGTACTTCACCGCGTTCTCGAGGAGATGCTCCAGCATCTGCCGCAGCCGTGGCGCGCTGGAGACGGCGAGCAGCCCGGTCGCGCCACAGCGCCGGACGTGGTGGCGGCGCAGCAGGGGCGTCAGGTCGTCCAGGGTCTGACTGACGGTCGCAGACACGTCGACCGGCGTCAGCTCGACGCGCGCCGCGTCCTCGGGCCGCACCGAGGCGAGGATCGAGTCCACCAGGCGGTCCAGTCGCTGCACCTGCTCCGTGGCCGCGCGCTGCCACTCCACGACCTGGTCGTGGCGACGCAGATCGACGAGCGCGGCATCGGCCAGCAGGTCGAGGTACGCGCGCACGACGGAGAGCGGCGTCCGCAGCTCATGGGTGACGAGCGCGATCAGCTCCACCCGAGCGTGCTCCAGCGCGCGGAGGGCCGTCACCTGCGCCTCCGCCTCGCGCTGCAGGCGGCCCTTCTCCACGATCCCGGCGAGCAGGTCCGCGATCGCGGAGAGATGCGCCACGTCGCCCTCGGTGAAGCGCCTGGCGCGCTCTGTCTGCACGTTCAGCACTCCCACGACCTGATCGTTCCAGGAGAGCGGGACGGAGAGCATCGAGGCGACGAAGCGCCGCTGGTCGATCCCGCGCACCCAGAGGAAACGGCGATCGCTCCGCACGTCGTCGATCACCATCGGGCTGCACGCGGCGGCGACCCGTCCGGTGATTCCCTGCCCGAAGGGCACGCGGGCACGCCCGATCTGGTGCCGATCGAGGCCGTTCGTCGCCGCCAGCGTCAGGCCCTGCTGGTCGCGGTCGAGCAGATACAGCGATGACACATCCGCGTGCAGCGCGTCGCGCGTGCCGTCGACGGCGATCGTGAGCAGCTCCTCCCACGTGCGCGCGGTCGTGGCGAGACGCGCGACGCTGTGCAGGAAGCGCAGCTCCTCCAGCTCTGGTTTGTCGGTGGATGGCATGGCAGGCTCCGCCGGGGCAGCGTGACCGGAGGTTCCGCGTATCGTCGCACGAACGGCGCCCTGCCCGCCGCTCAGCAGATGCGCGGCAGCTGCTCTCCAACGAGCATGTCGACGATGCGCTCGGCGCCCACGGCCGTGCGGCACGTCACCATGCCGCGATGGGCGTCGACGACCCGCCCGATCGCCACCGCGGACTCCCCTTCCGGGCGCGCCCGCATCGCCGCGAGCGCGGCGTCGGCGACGGCACGGGGCAGGATCACGACGCATTTGCCCTCGTTCGCCACGTGCAGCGGATCGAGGCCCAGCATCTCGCAGGCGGCACGGACCGGGTCCGGCACGGGGATCGCGGCCTCGTCGAGCTCGATCCCGCAGCGCGAGGCCTGGGCGATCTCGTTGAGCGCGGAGGCGAGCCCACCGCGCGTCGGATCGCGCAAGACGTGCAGGTCGTCCGGCGTGCCCGCGCGGCGCACGGATGCGGCGATCGCGCGCACGAGGCGATGGAGCGGCTGCGTGTCCGAGGCGATCTCGACCTCGAACTCCAGGTCCTCCCGGACGCTCATGATCGCGACACCGTGCAGGCCGATCGGTCCCGAGATGAGCACGACATCGCCAGGCGCCGCCCGGTCCGCCGCAGGCGCGAGACCCTCGGGGACCAGCGCCAGGCCGGCCGTGTTCACGAAAAGCCGATCGGCGGCACCGCGTCCGACCACCTTCGTATCCCCCGTCACGACCGGCACGCCCGCCGCCTGCGCGGCGCGCGCGACCGAGCGCGTGACCGCCTCCAGCTCCTCGAGCGGGAGGCCTTCCTCGATCACGTAGGCGAGCGAGAGCGCGATCGGCTCGCCGCCCATCATGGCCAGGTCGTTCAGCGTGCCGTTGACGGCGAGCTCACCGATGTCTCCCCCCGGGAAGAAGAGCGGGCTCACCACGAACGAATCCGTGGTCAGGGCGATCCGCTGGCCGCCGACGTCGAGCACCGCGGCGTCGTTCAGCGGGCCCGATGGCGCGGCGCCCGCGAGCGCCGGGCCGATGACGTCACGGAGGAGCGCCGCGGAGAGCTGTCCCCCGGAACCGTGCCCGAGCAGCACCCGGGCCTGTTCCTGCAGCGGCGCAGGGCACGTGGCGCCGAGCGGATCAGGACCTCGGCGGGGCTCGTTGGCGCTCACGGCAGCGCCCTCCCGGCTTCCGGCTCTCGGGTCCCGGCCAGGACCTCCAGGGGGCGGGCGAGGCCGGCCAGCCCGCGGCCGGCCGCGTGGAAGGCGGCGCAGGTCCCCTCGCTGGAGACCATCGGCGCACCGAGCGGCCGCTGCGGCGTGCAGAGGACGCCGTACGCCGTGCAGTCGAGCGGGGTCTTAGCTCCCTGCAAGATCGCGCCACTGATGCAGGCGGGGTGCTCGCGCGTCCGGATCTCGTCGACCGCGAAGCGCCGTTCGGCGTCGAACGCCGCGAACTCCGGCCGGAGACGATACCCGGAGGCGGGGATCTCGCCGATGCCGCGCCAGTTGCGGTCGCCCACCTCGAAGACGCGCAGGATCACGTCCTGGGCCGCGCGGTTGCCCTCCCTGCGCACGGCACGGGCGTACTGGTTCTCTACCTCGTGCCGACCCTCCTCGAGCTGACGGATGGCCATGAGGATCCCCTCCAGCAGGTCGAGCGGCTCGAACCCCGTCACGACGATCGGGACCCGGTAGCGCTCGGCGATCGGCTCGTACTCGGTCCAGCCCATGACCGCGCAGACGTGGCCGGCGGCAAGAAACGCCTGCACCTGGTTCGCCGGAGACGCGAGGATCGCCTCCATCGCCGGCGGGACGAGGACGTGGCTGACCAGCACGCTGAAGTTCTCGAGCCCGAGCTGCGACGCCTGCCAGACCGCCATCGCGTTCGCCGGCGCGGTCGTCTCGAAGCCGATGGCGAAGAAGACCACCTGCCGGTCGCGGTTCGCCGCCGCGAGCCGGACGGCATCCAGGGGCGAGTAGACGATGCGCACATCCGCGCCCCGGGCCTTGAGCGCGAGCAGGTCGGTCGTGGAACCGGGGACGCGGAGCATGTCGCCGTAGCTGGTGAAGACCACCTCCGGGCGCGCCGCGATCGCCAGCGCCTTGTCGACCTGCTCGAGCGGAGTGACGCAGACGGGACAACCAGGGCCGTGGATCATCCGGACGCCCTCGGGCAGGACCTCGTCGATGCCCTGCTTGACGAGCGTGTGCGTCTGTCCGCCGCACACCTCCATGAGCGCCCAGGGATGGGTCGTGATGCGGTGGATCTCGCGCACCAGTGCCTGCGCGATCTCGGCGTCGCGGAACTCGTCCAGGTACTTCACGAGCCGGAACCAGCCGGTGCGCCGCCCGGCTCGTCCACGACGTCCGGCGCGGTCATGCCCGGGCCGAGCGTGGCAAGCTCCTGCTGCACCATGTCGCCCATCTCCCGCAGGAGCTCGAGGGTCCGGAGTGCCTCCTCCTCGTCGACGTGGCTGATGGCGAACCCGACATGCACGATCACGTAGTCGCCCACCTGAACCTCGGGCACGTACGCCAGGCAGGCCTCCTTCCGGACGCCACCGAAGTCGACGCGGCCCATGCGCAATCCGTTCTCGTCCCGCACTTCGATGACCCGACCGGGGATCCCCAGGCACATCCTCGTGTCCTCCTCGCTCTCAGCCCGTCACGACACGCGCCGGCGCACGGCCGGCGAGCCTCGCCGCGGCCACGGCGGCCTGGCCGTAACTGATCCCGCCGTCGTTCACCGGCACCCGCCGGTTGATCCGTACTTCGAAGCCATCGCGCGCCAGGCGACGGAGCAGCGTCTCGGCAAGCCACTGGTTCTGGAACACGCCGCCTGACAGGCACACGATGCCGATCCCGGTGGTCTGCCGTGCGGCGCGGCAGAACTCCCGGGTCACGGCCGCGATCGTCTCCTGGAAGCGCGCCGCGAGCTCCCCGGCGGGAGTGCCGTTGGCCGTCCCTTCGAGCACGGCGGTCAGCGTCGCGCGTGGATCGTAGACCAGCAACCCGTCGCGGCGGCAGAGGCGGTAGGGCAGCGGACGCGCACGCGCCCGCTCGCGTCGGCCGGCGGCCGTCTCGAGCTCGACGGCGGCCTGTGCCTCGTACTCGGCGACATCGCGAATCCCGAGGAGGCTGCTCACGGCATCGAACAGGCGCCCCGCGCTGGAGGCGAGCGGGGCGTTGAGCGAGCGCTCGATCTGGGCGCGCACCAGGCGCACCTCGCGCGGGTCCAGTCGTCCGAGAAACGCCGCTGCGGATCCGTCTCGGCGAACACCGTCTCTGCCGATGATGTCCGCGTGGCGCCCGTCCACTGCAGCTGCACGGCCCTCGTCGACGTCGCCACCACGCCACCCGGCGGGTCGCGCAACGAGGTCCGCGGCCACCGCTTTCCTCAGATCGGCGCCGAGCCCATCCGCCTCCGCGCCGAACAGGTACCCCAGCGCCATGCGGTAGGGCTTCCTGACCGCGAGCGCGCCTCCGGGCAACGGCGCCCTGCCGAAGCGCGCGTAGCGACGGTATCCGGCCAGATCCGCCACCAGGACCTCGCCGCCCCACAGGGTCCCGTCGTCGCCCATCCCCAACCCGTCGTACGCGACCCCGATCACGGGCTCGGTGATGCCGTGCTCCGCGGCGCACGAGGCGACGTGGGCGTGGTGGTGCTGCACCGCCACCCGCCGCTCGGGCGGGAAGTGCGCGACGGCGTACTGCGTCGAGAGGTACCCCGGATGCGCATCGTGCACCACGTTGCGCGGCTCCAGCTCCAGCAGGCGCGACAGGTGCGCCAGGTTCCCCTCGAACGCCTGGTGCGTCAGCAGGTCCTCCAGGTCGCCCGTGTGCGGCGAGACGTATGCCCGGGGGCCACGCGCCAGCGTGAAGGTGTGCTTCAGCTCGGCCCCGGCAGCCAGCAGCGGTTCCGCGGCCGGGACCGGGAGATCGAGCGGATCGGGAGCGTACCCGCGAGCGCGCCGGATGAGCGAGGGCGTGCCCGCCACCGTGCGGACCACCGAGTCGTCGTAGCGCGCCCGAATCTCGCGGTCGTGCTGGAGGAACGAGTCCGCCAGCGCAGAGAGGCGCTCGATCGCCTCGGCGTCATCGGTCGCGAGCGGTTCGTCCGACAGGTTGCCGCTGGTCAGCACGATGGGGCGGTCGATCCCCGCGAGCAGCAGGTGATGGAGCGGCGTGTAGGGCAGGAACAGCCCGACTCGCAAATCGCCGTTGCACACGCCGCGCGCAAGCGGGGCGCTCGATCTCGACGAACCCGGAAGCGCCCGCGGCTGCGCCGCGTGGGCCTGCTCCCGCTCGGGAGCGGGCGAGACGCCCTCCTTCAGGCGCAGCAGCACGATGGGCCGTTCGGACGAGGCGAGCAGCCGCGCCTCGGCATGCGAGAGATGCACCAGGCGGCGGGCAGCACGGACATCGCGCACCATCACGGCGAACGGCTTGGCCCAGCGGTGCTTCCGGTCCCGGAGACGCGCGACGGCCTCTTCGTCGGTCGCGTCGCACGCCAGGTGGTACCCGCCCAGCCCCTTCACCGCCACGATGCGCCCGCCGCGCAGGTCGGCCAGGGCGGCCTGCAGCGCCTCCTCGCCCAGGGATCTCGCCGCCGGTGCGCCGGTCCTGCGGTAGGCCAGGCGGGGCCCGCAGACAGGGCAGGCCACCGGCTCCGCGTGAAAGCGGCGGTTCGTCGGATCCAGGTACTCCGCCGCGCACGCCGGGCAGAGGGGAAACTCCCGCATCGACGTCGCGTCGCGGTCGTAGGGCAGGTCCTCGATGATCGTGGCCCGTGGTCCGCAGTTCGTGCAGTTGATGAACGGGTAGCGGTACCGGCGGTCCGCCGGGTCGAAGAGCTCGCGCAGGCACTCGTCGCAGGTCGCGATGTCCGGCGGGAACAGGCGCTCGCTGGACGGCGCGGCACGGCTGTCGTCGATGCGAAAGCCGTCGCCCGGCTGCGGGACTTCCGCCCCAGGCGGCACCTCGCGCATGTCCACGCGCTCGACGCGGGCTCGGGGCGGCGCTTCGCTGCGCAGCCGCGCCGCGAACTTCGCGACGCATGCCGGTGGCCCGGCCACCTCGATCTCGACCCGTCCCGCCGTGTTGCGCACCCACCCGTCGAGCTCCAGCTCCCGGGCGAGCCGGAAGACGAACGGGCGGAACCCGACCCCCTGGACGATTCCCTCGACCGTCAGCGAACGGGCCGCCCGATCGTTCCCGGGGCTCGCCGGATCGCGCACCCCCGAAGAACGCGGGGGCGCCACGCGCGAGCCCGCCACGACCTTACCCGACCTCGAGCTCGACCTGCTCGTGCTCGATCGTGGGCAGGCTGCTCATCGCCCCGCAGGAGGGGCAGGGGGCGTCCGAGACGGTCGCCTCGAAGGTCGAGCCGCACCCGACACACAGTCGGGGGGCAGGCTCATGGACGACCTCCAGCCCCGTGCCGTCCCAACCGGGAAGCTCGGCCCGCAGATGTTCGAGGAGTGCGGCGTCGAAGGCGGTCGGCTCCGTCTGTCCGCCCCGCACCAGCACGCGCACGGGCGGCGTGACGGGAGCGTCGCGCGCAGGGTCGCGCAGACTGGCGAAGCCGATGTGCTCCGGCATGCGTTCCAGGAGGGCTTCGGCGATCGAGCGCGCCAGCGCCGCTTCATGCACTGCAACTCACCTCCGGGTCCCGCTCACGCCTCGATTCCACCCCACGGGCGGCGCGCACGGATGTGCCGTATGGCCCGCTGGCGCAGCGCGCCCGTCCCATTCCTGCGCACGTGCGCAGGTTTCCGAGTGCCCGTCCGGGCTGGCAGCACCCACCGGCAATCTGGCCCGCGGCGTGGATCGGCCGCCGGGGCCGATCCCCGAGCCGCGTCACGGGCGCGCGGGCACGATGGTGACACTTCGGTCGGTCCCGTCCCACGCCTCGCGCTCCGTCCAGTACAGCGTGAACCGAACGGCGGCGCCGGCCGGCAGCTCGCGTGTCGGCAGATCGGCGATCCAGGTCCCGAGGCCCGTGTCCCGTGTCCGGACGTCCGCGGTGGTCGCCCAGCCGTCGGCGCTCCAGTGCACGAGCGCAGGCTCGAGCAGCGTGATCCGGAGGAGCGAGCCGGCAGGCATCGAGCCGCTCGGCCACGCCAGCCGCCACTCCCAGCGGTCGGTCGATGGTGCCGCCCCCTGCCAGCGTTCCCAGACGAGGTTCGGGCGGTCGACGGGGTGGCCGATCTCGCGCGACACGCAGAGCTTGACGTACTCGGCGTGCGCCCACACGAGCGGCATCGCCGACCCCGAGGGACGGCCCGGCAGGAGCTCCCGCTCCGGGATCGGGTCGCTGTCCCAGACCTGCTCGGGGAGCATGCCCGTGCCGGCGGCCATCGCGCGCATCGTCGCGAGGTAGGGGAGCGGGTCCTCGCCCGCCACCAGCGCGTAGTGGCCGCGCTCGCCGACGAGCAGCGGCCAACCGCGCCCGATGCCTGTCCCGTCGAACGGGCTGCCGTCGGCGTGCTCCCCGTAGCCGTCATGGTTGTAGCGGTGCCACACAGGCCCGCATGGCGTGTCGGTGCGCAGGAGCGCATCGACGATCCGCAGGGTGTCGACGATGCGCGGGTCGTCGGCGCGGCGGAGGCCGAACCGGACGAGCGCGAGCACGTCAGGCGACACCATCTCGGTCGCGGGAACGCGGTCCTGCCCCTGAGGTCGGTTGCGGACCGCCACGGACGCGTCGAGCGGCGCACCGGTGAGCACATCCCCCGCGGCCACCCGCAGGTAGTGTCCCGCCACGCCATGCGCGACGGCGAGGGACGTGCCGGGGGCGTACGTCCAGCGCTCGAGCGCCGCGTTCCAGTCATCGGCCAGCTCCAGGCAGGCCGTGCGCGCGGGCTCGTCCAGGAAACTCGCCGCCACGACCAGGCCGGCGATGACGGGCGCGAGCGTGGAGGGCACCAGCCCGGCGTCCTCCTCCCAGCGATCCTCGCCGGTGACCGGTCCGGTGCGCGCCAGATACGCCGCCGCGCGCCGGATCATGGGGAGCACGTCGATGCCGCCGAGCGCGTCGCCATCGCGCAGCGCCCCGGCGAGCAGGATGGGGAAGGCCGTCTCGTCGAGCTGCACCCCGCCCCAGAAGGGCGACCCATCGAGCCACTGGTTCTGCGCCCAGCAGCCATCCGGCCGCTGCGTGGCGACCAGGTACGCGAGCGTGCGGCGTGCCGTCGCGACGTCGCCCATGGCGACGAGCGCCCCGGCGGACTCGACCAGGTCGCGCGACCAGACCAGGTGGTATCCGCCGAGCTGGTCGCCGGCCTGGCCCCAGGGGATCGACAGGCTTGCCACGAGCGCACCCGGCACGGAACGATCCTCGTGCGTGCGGATGACGGCACAGGAGACCCGGTACTCCTCCTCCAGCTCCGGCGGCAAGTCCGCCGGGCATCGCGTCCCACGCTGGAACCCGCGCCAGTGCGCCACATACCGCTGCCACTGCCGCTCGAACGGCTCCACGAGTGCCGCGCGTGCGCTGTTCGCGGCCTGCGCGGGGCGCTCAGCGAAAGCCAGCACGAGCGTGACGGCGCCGTCGCTCGGCGCATCGGCCGCCCCGAGCGCCCGCGGATTACGCGCCCCGAGCGACCGCGGATCGCGCGGCCGGCTCCCGTGCCCGTCGGTTGCCGGGTCCAAGGGGAGCAGCTCCAGCATGCCCGCGACGTTCCCCTCCCCCGCGCGCTCGTGGGTCCACGTCATGCGGCCGTTGCGGGCGAAATCCTGCCAGCCGTCCGAGACGCCGACGAAGCCGACGCCCGCCCGCGACGGCGACGGAGCGGCAGCCAGCGCCAGCGCGACCGCGTGGTGCGCCGCGAGCAGCACGGGACCACCGACCCCGGCCTCGACCCAGATCTCGTTGTTCGCGCCGGTCTTCCCGAGGTGGGGCGCCAGGAGCGCGTACAGCCGCAGCGGCGACGCGCGATGCGGTCCGCGCTCCGTGAGCCGAGCCTCGACGAGGATCGCGTCGCGCTCCGCGTCGGCGCAGATGCGCAGGCGCAGTTCGTAGCGCTCGTGCGAGAAACTGGCCTCGACGGCCGGGACGCCCGCTTCGGTGAGCCGGACGGAGCGCTCCGCGTCGCGCTTCACCTCACTCCAGAACCCCTCGTCGTCCGCGACCAGGAACCCGAGGTCCCGGATCTCAGGGTGGTCGACGTGGGGCCAGTAGATCTCGTTCAGGATCCCGTGGCCCACGGTGAACCAGACGCGGCTCGCCCCGAGAGCGGTCCCCACCGCGTCCTTTGCGCTGCTCGTCCAGGTCGGCGGCAGGCCCGGCGCACCCGGCGCACCCGGCGCCGGCTCAGGGCCGTCCATCATGCCCCCCGGTTCCGTCAGACATCGCAGGGGAACGCATCCCGGTCCTCCTTCAGCACACAACCTTCAGCACGCAACGCGGCGTGAGCGCCGACGCTTCCGGCCACGCCTGGCGTGCGCCTCCCACCCGCCGGCGCGATCGCGTCGCAACGCCGGGCCGGTGACGCCCGACGGCACTCGGACCCTACCGGCGTGCGCACCCTGGCCCTGGTGGGGGATTATGTCAGGCAGTGCGTGTGTTGCCAGCCGCGGGACCGTCCCCGCGCCGGACCCCTCCGCCGGCGCCACATAACACCGTGTCCGGTGGCTCGTTGTGATGGGCGATGAACCGGAAGTCGAGGAACTCGTCGCGCGCGCTCGGCAGGGGGAGGCCGATGCGTTCGGTGCGCTGTACGATCGGTTCGTCGACCGCATCCACAGATTCATCGCGTTCCGGGTACGCACAGCCAGCGATGCCGAGGATCTCACCCAGCTCGTCTTCGTCAAGGCGATCGAGGCGTTGCCGCGCTACGAGTCGCGGGGCGTTCCGTTTGCCAGCTGGCTCTTCCGCCTGGCGAGGAACGCCGTGATCGATTTCGAGCGCACGCGGCACGACCACGTAGATCTCGAGGCAGCCCAGGAGCGCGCCGGGGAAGACCGCGGTCCGGAGGAGCTCGCCGCGCTGCGCCTGCAGGTCGAGGAGCTCTCGGTGGCGCTGCGAACGCTCACCCGGGAGCAGCAGGACGTCATCGCCTACCGTTTCTTCGCCGGGCTCTCGTCTCAGGAGACGGCGGCCGTGATGGGGAAGCGTGACGGCACCGTCCGCGGCCTGCAGTTCCGCGCGATCGAAGCGCTGCGGCGCCGGCTGTCCGCGGCCGGCGCGACCGCGGACCTGGAGCCGGGGTATGCGTCGGGCGCGAGTTCGATCGGCTCCGGGCAGGCACCCTCGGAGGCGGATGACGCATGAAGCGCTTCGTCCGATGGATCCCCTGGAGATCGCCGAGCGAGCCCGCGCGGCACGACCCGCTCGAGGACGCGCTTCGGGCGTATGGCGAGCATCTCACGATGACACCGCAGCGCCGCCTGCAGGTGCGCGACACGGTGCTCACGGAATTCAGGCGCGCAGCGGCGGCAAGAGCAGCAGCGGCGACAGGGGCAGGGGCGGCAGGCAGCGGTCGTCCGCGCGCGTGGTGGCGGCCGCTCGCAAGCGCCTGGCCGCGGCCCGTCGCGGCTGCCGCCGTGGTCGTCGTGCTGCTGCTCTCCGGGAGCGGCCTGGTAGCCGCGCAGAGCGGCCCCGGGCAGCCCTTCTACGGGCTCAGAACGTCGCTCGAGCGCGTGACGCCGCCATGGGCCACCCCGGCGCAGCGCGTGGCGTCGAACCTTCAGTTCCTGGATGGGCGCCTCAACGACCTCCAGTCTTCGGCACAACGCTCGAACACTTCGGGCATGGCCGCGGCGATCGCCGCCTACGAAGCTGGCCTGCAGGAGATGCTGCAGAACGGCGAGCTGCCCGGCGCAGATCCGGCACAGGCGGCGCGGACACTCGACCAGCGGGCGGTCGTGTTGCACGAGCTGCTGAGCAAGGCCCCCACCGCGGCGAGGCCTGGTCTCGAGAACGCGCTCACCCAGACGAACCAGGTCGGCGAGAAGCTGCAGCAACTCGGCAGCGCGCCGCCCGGCCTGAGCAAGGGCGGTCCCGGCCCGGCCTCCGGGCACGGCCAGGCGGGCGCGACGCCGGGCGCCCAGGGTGGGGGCACCGACAACGGCGTGGGCAATGCCGGCCAGCCCGGAAACGGCGGGGCCAATCGCAGTCCGGAACCGACCCGGCAGGATGTCGAGCCGTCGCGTCACCCTGGCAACGACCACCGCCCGACACCCACACCGACGCCGACACCCAGCCCGACACCCACGCCGACGCCGACACCCACGCCGTCGCCGACACCGACGCCGACACTCACGCCGACGCCGACGCCCACGCCCAACC
>JBJKRK010000339.1:0-2920 GCA_046704705.1 Candidatus Limnocylindrales bacterium
GGCGTGGCTTCGCATCCGTGTGTCGGACACGGGGCCCGGTATCCCTCCCGAGCACCAGGCGCACGTCTTCGAGCGCTTCTATCGGGCCGATCCGGCGCGCCATCGGACGCCCGGCGTCCCCGGCGGCTGCGGGATCGGCCTCACCGTGGCCCGGGAACTGGCGCGTGCGACCGGTGGCGACGTGCGGATCGAGCAGAGCGGCCCGCAGGGGACGACCTTCGTCGTCGACATCCCGGCAGCCAGCTGAGCCGGGCGACCTCCGAGCAGCCGCGGCAGTCGGTGGAAACCGGCGATCGGTGGACCGTGCCCGGCGTCGGGCGGGTGTGCCCGGCACCGGCGATCGGTGGACCGTGCCCGGGCGCGATCGGTGGACCCGGGCCCTGGGGTCGATGGATGCCTGCCCGGCGGTCGGCGGACCCGGGCCCTGGGGTCGATGGATGTCTGCCCGGCGGTCGGTGGACCCGGGCCCTGGGGTCGATGGATGCGTACCCGGCGGTCGGCGGACCCGGGCCCGGTCAGCGCACCTCGACGACCACGGCCCCGGAGTTGCGGGGCGCCATCATCTGGACGGAACCCGCCACATCGAGCTCGACGGCGGCGGCCACGAAGGCTCGCTCGATCTCGGCCAGCTGCGCCATCGAGTCACCGAACGCGATGACCGTCGACCCGGCGCCGGAGAGGCAGGCGCCGAGCGCGCCTGCGTCGCGTGCCGCCGCGACCAGGCGGGGCAGCGCGGGTAACACCGCCGCCCGGTTCGGCTCGTGCAGCCGGTCCTCGGTGGCGGTGCGCAGGTGTTCGTAGTGGCCACTCGCCAGCGCCGCCACGGCAAGCGCCGCGCGGCCGACATTGAACGCCGCGTCGCGGTGGGGAACGTCGTGCGGAAGCGCCGCCCGCATCGCGCCCGTCGCGAGCGGCAACTCGGGGACGAACAGCACCACGCGAAGGTTGCGCGGAACATCGAAGCGCACAGTCTCGGGCTGTCCGTCCACCAGGGTCACCACGACGAACCCGCCCAACAGCGCCGCGGAGGCGTTGTCGGGATGACCCTCGAGCTCGCAGGCCAGCGCGAGCTGCCGCTGGGCATCGAGCCCGCCGTCGGTCAGCGCGTCCGCCGCGACCAGTCCGGCGACCGTCGCCGCGGCCGAGGAACCCAGCCCTCGTGCGAGCGGGATCCGGTTCCGCATCGTCACACGCCACCCGATCCCGGCGGGTACCTCCCCGAGTGCCCAGCGCAGGCCGGTTTCGAGCGCGACGACGAAGCGATTGCGCCTGTCCGCGGGCAGCTCGCCCGCCCCCTCCCCTTCGACTGTCAGCTCCACAACGGGTTCCGGCAACGCCTCGACGGTGACGCGGTTGGTGTGATCGAGCGCCATCGCGAGGGCGTCATAGCCCGCGCCCAGGTTGGCCGTCGAGGCGGGTGACTCCACGGTCACGACCCGGTGCGCCAGGCGAGCGAGGGGTCCGGTCAGCCTGACCGGAGCCGAGGGAACGGCAGCGGAAACCTCGGGCTGGGATGGGGGGACGGCGGGGGTGGCCGATCCGGATGCGGAGTCCGGCGCTTCGGGTGGCGTCTCGGGCACGGCGGCCCCGGGAAGACGCACTTCGGATGCGGGTGGTTCGGATCCGGTCTCGGTCGCCGCCGCGCTCAGGTCGGGCGCACCCGGTCCAACGGCCCCCGGCGATTCCGGCCCGGGCGGCTCCGCGGCAGCCTCGTGCCCTGGGGCCTCCGGGCGATCCTGCTCGAGCGGCGCCGGCTGGTCGCTCACCAGCCGAGCGCCTTCACCACGCCTGCGGTCGTGGCGGGCGCCTCGATCGGCGGCGCGACGTTGGCGCCGGCGGTGTCGGGGTCCTTCAGGCCATGGCCGGTGAGCACACACACGATCGTCCCGCCGGGGTCAATGGCCCCTTCCGCGACGAGCTTCCGCACACCGGCGACCGAGGCGGCGCTGGCCGGCTCGCAGAAAACGCCCTCGTAGCGCGCCAGGTCGCGGTATGCGTCGAGGATCTCCTGGTCGGTGACCGCGTCGATCCGCCCGCCCGACTCGTCGCGTGCCTGCAGTGCCCGCTGCCAGCTCGCCGGGTTGCCGATGCGGATGGCCGTCGCGAACGTCTCCGGCGATTCGATCGGGTGGCCGAGCACGATGGGTGCCGCCCCCGCGGCCTGGAACCCGTACATCACCGGGCAGGTCTCCACCAGGCCCGCGTCCCGGTACTCGGTGAACCCCGCCCAGTACGCGGTGATGTTGCCCGCGTTCCCGACCGGGATCGCCAGGTAGTCGGGCGCACCGCCCAGGTCGTCGCACACCTCGAAGGCGGCGGTCTTCTGACCGGCGATGCGGTGGGGATTGACCGAGTTCACCAGCGTCACGGGATGGCTGGTCGAGCCGCCCCCGTCGGCGAGCTCGCGCACGATGCGCAGGGCATCGTCGAAATTGCCCTCGACCGCGATGATGCGCGCCCCGGCCATCTGCGCCTGCAGCAGCTTGCCGGCCGCGATGTGGCCGGCGGGCAGGACGACGATGGCCTCCAGCCCCGCGCTGGCACCGTACGCGGCCGCGGATGCCGAGGTGTTGCCCGTCGATGCGCAGATGATCGCCCTGGCGCCGCTTTCGAGCGCTTTCGCGACCGCCACGACCATGCCGCGATCCTTGAAGGAACCCGTCGGGTTCATCCCTTCGAACTTCAGGTACAGCTCGGGGCATCCGATCGAGCGGCCCAGCGTCCGCGCGTGCACGAGCGGCGTGTAGCCCTCGCCGAGCGAGAGCGGGGGCGTCATGTCGGTCACGGGCAGGAACGCCGAGTAGCGGTGGATCAGGCGCGGGCGCGCGCCGGTGGTCGCCTGCTGCTGGCGGAGGTGGCGCAGCACGTCGCTCATGCGCATGGTCGTCAGGCCTCGTCCAGGATCGGGAACAGCGTGGCG
>JBJKRK010000340.1:0-4490 GCA_046704705.1 Candidatus Limnocylindrales bacterium
CCTCCAGGCTGAGCTCGACGAGCGCGCGCGCGGCGCGGCACTCCAGGGGCGAGCGCTCTCCGGGGACGCCGGTGCGTAGGCCGCAGCGCGGCGGCAGGGAGCTGCAGATGGCCCATCCGGCCGACGAGCCCGAGCAGCCCGAACAGGCGCGGCCGAGCGTCCGCAGCACGCGGTACACGCCTCGCTCGACGACCGCGGTCCGTCGCCCGCGGGGGAGCGGAGGCCCGCTGCGCATCCTCGCGCTCCTCGCGGTGGCGGGCGTCCTGGTGGTCGGGATCGGCGCGACGGTGGTCGCCCCCGCGGTCGCGTCGGCGGTGACCAGCTTCGCGGCGCACACGCCGTCGCTCATGACCGTGGGGCCGGTGGCACAGCTGGTGCGCCAGCGCATCGGCTCGGACCTCGACGCGCCGGCCGGCACGAACCCGACGCCGGTGCACTTCACCGTCGCGACCGGCGACACGGTCACGCAGATCGCCGATGCGCTCCACACACAGGGGTTGCTGCGCAACCCGCTCGCGTTCGTGTACCTGGTGGTGACGGAGGGGCGCACCGATCAGGTGCAGGCGGGCGCGTACGACCTGAACGCCACCATGACGCCGCAGGCGATCATCGACCGCCTGCAGCAGGCGCCGATTCCGGTGGTCACGGTGCGGCTCCGCGAGAGCCTCCGCCTGGAGCAGATCGTGGCCTACCTGGAAACGCTGAACCTGAAGACGGACCTGCAGCAGTTCTACCAGCTGGCCGAGCATCCGCCCGCCTCGTTGATCTCCGAGTATCCGTTCCTCTCCGCGTTGCCGGCGGGGCACTCGCTGGAGGGCTTCCTCGGGCCGGGCACCTTCGAGGTGTACCAGGACATCACGCCGCTCGACCTGCTGAAGAAGCTCCTCGACCAGTGGCAGGCCACGATCGGGATGGGACCCGTGGAGGCGGCGCAGAAAGCCGGCAAGGACTTCTACCAGGTCCTCATCCTCGCCAGCATCGTGGAGCAGGAGGCGGTGGTGAACTCGGAGCGTCCGTTGATCGCCGGTGTGTACGCCAACCGTCTGGCACGCCACATGCTCCTGAACGCCGATCCGACCGTGATCTATGGCTGGGATACCGCGGAGCTGCGCAAGCTCCCCTTCGATCAATGGAAGCAGTACGCGTTCTGGGAGCCCTTGAACAGGCCGCTCGCGGACGTGACGCTGCCGAAGGACCTGGCCGGCTTCCAGACGTACAAGGTGACGGGCCAGGTGCCCTGGCCGATCTGCACCCCGAGCCTCGCCTCGATCGAAGCTGCCCTCAACCCGGACACCAAGACCGGCTATCTCTACTTCGTCGCGAAAGGCGACGGGACCCACACGCACGCGTTCGCGCGCACCCTGGCGGAACAGAACGCCAACCTCAGAAAGTACGGGTACCAGTGACCGTCTCCATGAGCCCCGACTCCCCCACGCCCACGCCGCCCACCGCCGCCGACAGGGCGCGCTGGCGGCAGGCCGACCGCGTGGCC
Source organism: Candidatus Limnocylindrales bacterium (assembly GCA_046704705.1). Lineage (GTDB taxonomy): Bacteria > Chloroflexota > Limnocylindria > Limnocylindrales > CSP1-4 > JBJKRK01. The sequence goes on from JBJKRK010000340.1 coordinate 1,493, forward strand.
CGGCCCCGCCGTCTCGCGGCCCTCCGCGAGCGGTGCGCGAGGGAGGGTGTCCACGCGTACTTCGGGCTCGGGACGGAGAACGCCCGCTATCTCACCGGGATCGAGCTGGGCGACGGTGAGGAGAAGGTCGCCGGCGATTCCGGCCGTTTCCTCGTCTCGGGCGACGAGGTGGTCGTCCTGGCGGACTCACGGTACCGCGAGCAGGCCGCCGAACAGTGCACCGATGCCCGGCTGGAGGACACGTATACCGGCCTGGCCAAGGCCTGGCCGGGCCTGATCCGGAGCCTCCGGCCGATCGATCAGGGCGCCGGGCCGACGGTGCGACGCGTCGCCGTCGAGGCGCGCGTCATCAGCCACGCGTTGTGGGCGGAGCTGGCGGAGGCCGAACCGTCGCTCGAGCTCGTGCCGGTGGACGGCTGGGTCGAGGAGCTCCGGGCCACCAAGGAGCCGTCCGAGATCGAGCGCGTCGGCGCGGCCTGCGCGGTGGCCGACGCGGCGCTGGAGCGGGTGATGCGGGACATCCGCCCTGGGCTGAGCGAGCGGGAGCTGGCCCTTCGCCTGGAATGGGAGATGCGGACGAACGGCGCGGACGCGCTGGCATTCGACGTGGCCTGCCTGTCGGGTCCTCGCGCGGCGCTGCCGCACGGCGACCCGGGCGAGCGCAGACTGCGCGCCGGCGAGGTGCTGCTCTTCGATTTCGGCGCCCAGGTGGCGGGCTACCGCAGCGACATGACGCGCACGCTGTTCGTGGGAGAGCCGACCGGACGCGACCTGCAGCTGTATGCGCTCGTGGCGGCAGCCCAGGAAGACGCGTTCGCCGCGATTGCGGCCGCGGCGGCGACGCACGAGCCGCCCACGGGCTTCCGGCTGGACGAGATCGCCCGCCGGGTGATCACCAAGGGAGGGCACGGCGAGCATTTCGGCCACTCGCTCGGCCACGGCATCGGTCTGGCCACCCACGAGCTCCCGTGGCTGAGCTGGCGATACGCGCCCGCGCCGCTTCCGTCGCCGACGGTGTTCTCTGTGGAGCCCGGCGTCTATCTGCCCGGCGATACCGGCATTCGCATCGAGGATCTGATCGCGCTCGACCTCGAGGCGGGCCAGATGCACCGCCTGACGCAGTTCCCGCGTGAGGTCACGGTGGTCGGCGAGTAGGGCGGCCGGCTCGCGCACCGGCGATGCGCCGGTACAATCGGGCGGACCCACCCGTGTAGATGCGGCCGGCGGACTCCGTCGGTCTGGCAGCCCGAAACAGGAGTCAGCCCAACATGGTCTCGACCGGCGACCTGCGCAAGGGGATCGTCATCGAGCTCGACGGTGAGCTCTGGCAGATCCTCGACTATCACCACATCAAGATGGGCCGCGGCTCGGCGCAGGTCCGCATCAAGCTGCGCAATGTGAAGCGGGGCCCGATCGTCGAGCGAACGTTCCAGGCGGGCGAGCGCTGGCCGCGCGCGTACCTGGATCGGCGTCCGGTGCAGTTCCTCTACCGCGACGGCGACGACTTCCACTTCATGGACAGCGAATCGTTCGAGCAGTTCGTCCTCACCGCCGAGCAGCTCGGCGATGTCGTGAGCTACCTGAAGGACGGCATGGTCGTCGATCGGACGAGCTACGAGGACGAGACGATCGGCATCGAGCTGCCCGTGACCGTGGACCTGGTGGTCCAGGAGACGGAGCCCGGCTTCGCCGGCGACACGGCCACCGGCGCGCGCAAGCCGGCAACGCTCGAGACGGGCCTGGTCGTCCAGGTCCCGCTGTTCGTGGGCGCCGGGGACACCATCCGTATCGACACCCGGACGGGCGAGTACCAGACTCGCGTGTGAGGCGCGGCGAGGGACGCGAGCCGCTGCCGGGGCGGGAGCCGGCCGTGCCGGACGAGCCTTTCGAGCGTGCGGCCGGACGCCCGGTCGCTCGACCGCGTGGCGCCTTTGGGTTGCGCGTGTGGACCGTCGGCGAGCTGACTCGCCTGGTCCGGCAGCTCCTCCATGCCGACGAGCGGCTCCGCGACGCCTGGGTGGAGGGAGAGATCGGCCAGGTGAGCGTCAGCGCGGCCGGCCATTGCTACTTCACGCTGAAGGACGAGCGGGCGCAGCTCCGCTGCGTGCTCTTCCGGGAACAGCGCGAGGCGAGCCCGTTCGAGCCGCAGACCGGGCTGCGGGTCGTGGTGCACGGCCGCCTCGACGTGTTCGAGCCGCAGGGCGCATACCAGCTCTACGTCGATGGGCTGCAGCCTTCCGGGTTCGGCGACCTGGCGCTGCGCTTCGAGGCGCTCAAGGCGAAGCTGGCGGCCGAGGGGCTCTTCGACCCGGCGCGCCGGCGGTCGCTGCCGCCGTCGCCGCGCATCATCGGGGTCGCGACGAGCGCCACGGGCGCCGTCCTGCACGACATCCGCCACGTCCTGGGCCGTCGCTGGCCGCTCGCCCGGCTGATCCTCGCGCCGTGCCAGGTGCAGGGCGACAGCGCCCCCATCTCGATCGTCGCCGCGCTGCGCCGCCTCGCCCGGTGGACCGATCCGGCCACGGGCCGGGGCGTCGACGTGTTGATCCTCGCCCGCGGCGGCGGGTCGCTCGAGGATCTCTGGCCCTTCAACGACGAGCGGGTCGTGCGGGCGGTCGCGGCATCCCCGGTGCCGGTCGTGAGCGGGGTGGGCCACGAGACGGACGTCACCCTGGTGGACTTCGCCGCCGACCTGCGGGCGCCGACGCCGTCGGCCGCCGCCGAGCTGGTCGTGCCAGATCGTGCCGATGCGCTTGCCCGCCTGGTGGCCCTGCGCTCCCGGGCGGACGCGGCGATCTTCCGGGAGCTCGCACACCCGCGACAGGTGCTGCTCGCCGAGCAGCGCATGCTCGCGCAGCTCCACCCGCGCGCCGTCCTTGCTGCCGAGCGGGAGCGTGCCGGCCTGCTGCTCGGGCGGGCGACCCGGGCCGCACTGGCGCAGATCGGCGGCCGCCGCTCGTCCCTGGAGCGTGCTGCGGACCGTCTCCCCATGCTGGGG
>JBJKRK010000341.1:0-14328 GCA_046704705.1 Candidatus Limnocylindrales bacterium
GAAGGAGTACCGCTTCTGGAAGAAGGCCGTCACCCGCACGTTCGACTGGCTCGAGCTCGAGTAACGGCACACCGACCGACCGGGTGGGCGACCGTGGCGCGTGCCGCGCTGCCGCCCGCCCGGTCCAGAGCCCGCCGACCCGGGGGCGGTGCCGGAGACCCGCGCAGGAGCAGCGTCACCGCCCCGCCTTGAACGGGTAGACCACCCACGCGTCGGTCGCCACCACATAGTGGTCCGGGACCGACGGCACGCGGGAATGCGACGGCTTGTAGTGGAGCACCGCGGTCGTGGGTCGTCCACCCGCGAGGAGCACCCGGTCGATCACGGCCTGAATCGTCGTTCCCGTGTCCCACACCTCGTCGAGGATCAGGACGCGCCGCCCGCGGAGCAGCGGGTCCGCGGGGAACTGCAGGAAGGTCGGCTGCTCCGCGGGCTGGCCGGCATCGTCGTAGAAGGCAACGGCGGCAACCACGATGTCGCGCATGCCCAGCCGGTACGCGAGCATGCCGGCCGGCACGAGCGCGCCCCGGGTGATCGCCAGCAGCATGTCGTGCTCACCCTGCACCTGGTCGGCCAGCGTGGCGACGAGTCGGTCCATCTCCTGCCAGGTCACCACCAGCGTGTCGTGGTCTCCCACGTTCGACACCTCCCGAGCGTGCGCTCGTCCTGACCCGCCGCGGTTCAGGGCCGCAGACCGAGGATCCTGCGGACTTCCGCCGCGATGGCCAGCCCCAGGCGCGAATGGCCCTCGGCGTCCAGGTGGACCCCGTCGAGCGGACTGGGCGTGACGTGCCCTCCGGCGTCGAGCAGGACGCACCCTGTCTCGGCCGCGACCGCCTGGTAGAACGCGGGCAGGCGCCTGGATTCCGCCGCCGCCCGGCCGAAGCCCCACAGCTCGGATCGCGTCGTGCTCGCGCCCACGGGGGGCGGGACGACCAGGAGCACGCGCGGCGGCCGTCCGCCGGGGCCGGTCCCGCTGCGCTGAATGATCTCCACCAACGTCGAGGCGCCGGCCGCGATCCGTGGCGCGTCCAGGCCGTAGATCGCCTTCAGGTCATTCGTCCCGAGCAGCAGCACGACCAGGTCGACCGGCTCGTGCGACAGGAGGCAGGGAAGGAGATACGTGCGGCCGTTGCGGCCTTCCTGGAAGGGATCGTCCCACACGGTGGTGCGCCCGTTCAGGCCCTCCTCGATCACCTCGGCCTCGCCCCGCAGCTCGCGGCGCAGCACGCCCGGCCAGCGGACGTCACCGGCGAAGCGCTCGCCGTTTGCAGGATCGGCGCCGTGGGTGTTGGAGTCGCCGTAGCAGAGGACCGTGGGCATGGCATTCCTCCATGGCGGTGAGCCTGCGCGCAGGATACCGTCGGCGGCCTGGCGCTCGTGCTGCCGACATGGCGCGTGCCGGCGGAACGGTCCCCGTCGTCCGCCTCGGTGCGCGCGACCGTCGCCCGTCGGCGGCGCATGGCGTCGCGCGACGATAATCGCTCCATGCTTCGTGTTGCCGTCCTCGACGACTACCAGGACGTCGCGCTCAGCTTGGGCGACTGGTCACAGTTGTCGCCTGAGGCCCGGCCGGATGTGTTCCGGCAGCACATCGGGGCCGAGGACGAGCTCGTGGCCGTGCTGCAGCCGTATGACGTCGTGGTCGCCATGCGTGAGCGCACGCCGCTCCCGCGTTCGATCCTCGAGCGGCTGCCCAACCTCAGGCTGCTTGTCACGACGGGCGCCGCGAATGCCGCGATCGACGCCCTGGCCTGTCGGGACCTGGGGATCACGCTCTGCGGCACGACCGGGTCGAGCAGCGCGGCCGCTGAGCTGACCTGGGCGCTGATCCTGGCCTGTGCGAGACGCATCGACATCGAGGCGGCGAACGTTCGCGCCGGTCGCTGGATGTCCACCCTGGGCACGGACCTGCGGGGGCGGACGCTCGGCGTCCTGGGGCTGGGTCGTCTGGGCAGTCAGGTCGCCGCCGTCGGGCGCGCGTTCGGCATGGACGTCGTCGCCTGGAGTGAGCACCTGACCGAGGAGCGCTGCGCGGCCACCGGGGTCCGCCGCGCCGCGCGTGACGAGCTGTTCGCGGTGTCGGACTACCTCACCATCCACCTGGTGCTTTCGGATCGCACGCGGGGGCTGGTCGGCGAGCGCGAGTTCCGCCTGATGCGCCCCACCGCCTGGTTGATCAACACGAGCAGGGGGCCGATCTGCGATGAACAGGCGCTCGTGCGTGCCTGCAGCGAGCACTGGATCGCGGGGGCCGGGCTGGATGTCTTCGGCTCGGAGCCGCTCCCGGTCGACCATCCCTTCCGCCAGCTCGACAACGTGATCGCCACCCCGCACGTGGGCTACGTCACCGAGCAGACGTACCGCGGGTGGTTTGCGCAGGTGATCGAGGACATCGCCGCGTTCATGGCAGGTGCACCCATCCGGGTCGTGGCGGGCTCACAGCTATCGGCCTGATCGGAGGGCTGCGTCAAGCCGCCTCTCTCCCGATGCTAGGACGGTCTTCCCCCAGCCGGCGGCGCGGTCAATCTCCCCCGGCAGGAGCGGGCCTTCGCGCGCATCGACCAGGAAGCTCTCGGCCGGCACGACCAGGTGCCCGCCATGTCGGCGCAGCGCCCGGGCGATCGAGCCGGCCGCGGCACCTGTGAGCCAGCGCGGCCTGGCGAGCCGGGTGTCGAACGCGGCCACGAGCGTTCCATCGAGCGGCGGAAGCGCCCTGAGAAACGAGACGACGGCGGGGCTCATCCGATGCCGCTGCGTGGGTCCACCGAGGATGATCAGATCCGCGTCCGGTTCGAACGTCGCCGTCTCCCGGATGCTGCAGGCTTCGGCGTCGTGGGCTTCCCGAAAGGCGCCGGCGATGGCGCGCGCGATCCGCTCCGTGTTTCCGAACTCGCTGTCGTAGTAGACGCGCACTTTCATCGCCGCCATCCCCCAGGCTCCCGCGCTACGCGATGCGTACGTGCGGGCAGGCCGGCTGTCCGGGGCGACTGCAGACCATGCGCACCCCCCCGATCCCGTCCGGCCGGCGTCCCCGCGCCGGCGCAATCCAATCTGCCCCGTGGGCGCAGGCCCGTCATGGTCACAACGTCATGCGTCCGGGGGAAGGAAGGCTCGTTGGGCCGCCCTGGACGCGACACGCACCGGCACCTCGCGTGCAGCGACGGTGCGAATGCCGGGCGCGGTGCGAGTCGGCGGAGCGGCCCGAGTCGGCGGAGCGGTCGTCCGAAGCGGCGGAGCGGTCGTCCGAATCGGCCGAGAAGGCGATCGCGGTGAGGCCGACGGAGCGACGGCCTCAGGCCGTGCGGCGCTTCTGTGGGCGGATGATCCGTGCGCTTCCCGCGTGTGGCCAGAAGGTGGTCTCGTGGCCGTCATCCCAGCGCACCCGGTAGTGCATTCCGGTCGAGGTCTGGCACACCTCGAGGATCTCGCCCTCGCGATTCGGCATGCCCGTCCTCTCCGATTCGACGACGATCCGATCTCCGACCCTGGCGACCATCCGTCCACCTCCTGCGCTGCAGGATGGCCGGCCGGCGGGCGCGCCGGGAGGGCCCGAGGTCACGAAAGGGGCCCGATCGATGGGATCGATGCGGCCGATCCCATGCCCGCCGACTGCCTGGCGGCCCGCTGCCTACGACGCCGGAACGAGGGTCACCGGGTACGTGCGGACATGCTCGCGCGTCCCGTCGCGGGGCGAAAGGTCGTAGACGGTCACGCTTCCGGGCTGGCGCCGCGTGACGACGAGCGGGAGCGTGACGTCGAACGTGCCCCAGCAGCCGGTGCCGCACGAGGCGCGCACATTCGACCGCGCGAGCACCGTGCCGTCGGCTGCCGCGACTTCCACCGTGAACTGCGCCTCGAACACGTTCGCGATCCCGGTGAATCGCGCGGGGGCGGAGAGCTGCCCTCCCCAGGGCGGCCGCTCGAGGAAGATGGGCGGCAGGTAGTCCCGATAGTCGTCGCGCGTGCTTGCCCCGTCGAGGACGATGCCCTCGCCCGAGAAGACGGTCACGGGCTGCCCGTCCAGCCGGAAACGCACGCCGGTCACGGAGGGGAACTGCGTCAGGGTGTACACGACCTGGGCGAGCCGGCCGAACATGGAGGCCGATCCGCCGCCGGTCTGGTACTCGCTGGTCAGGTCGACGGTCGCGACTCCTCCGGAAACGGAGATGTCGAGCAGCGCGGTCCCGGCGGGAATCAGCGTGCCCAGCGCGTGGGGACCGGACGCCTCGCTGCTCGTCGGTCCGGCAAGCAGCGCCTGCATCGCGGCGCGCGCCACGGCCACGGTGTGCGGGACCTGGCGGTAGACCGGGACCAATGTGTCGCCCTGCAGCAGGTAGATGGAGAGCGTGGTGGTCTGGGCACCGGACGGCGCGGCCGTCGGTGTGGAGGGGGAGAGAGGCGAGCTCGCGGCCGGGATCGCGGCTGTCTTCGAGGGCGCGGATGGCTCCGCCCCGGTGGGCGTGGGGCTCTTCGGCGCAGGGGCCGCCGTCGATGCCGAACCACCGGTGGTCGTGGGGCTGTGCAGCGGGCCGGCGTCACCGACCGATGACGCGCATGCGGCCAGGAGGAAGGTGATCGTGATCGCGGCCATGCGGCGCGGCCAGGCGGTCCGGACGTCGGCGAGGCGCGGCGTGCGAGGAGGTTGCATCAGTGCGGCTCCGTGCGGGGTTCCTGCAGCCCTGCAGGGTGCTCGTCGGATGTCGCCGCCACGTTGCCGCCGGGTAACAGTCGCATCACAGGTACGCGGAGCGTCATCAGGAGCCCGCCACCGGGCCGGAGGGAGGCTTCGAGCGACCCACCAAGCAGCCGTGCGTGCTCCCGCGCAATCGCGAGCCCGAGACCGCTGCCACCCCGATGGCGGGATGGATCGACCTTGTGAAAGCGCTCGAAGATGCGAGGCAGGTCGTCCTCTTCGACGCCGGGTCCCCGGTCTCCGACCGCCAGGGTCAGCTGCGCAGGCCCGCTCTGCGCAGGTCCGAGCCGCACCTGCACCTCGACGTCCCGTGACTCGCCATGCAGCCGCGCGTTGTCGAGCAGGTTTCCCAGCACGCGCTCGAGTCTGCGGCGGTCGGCGGTGATGACGGCCGGTTCGAGCGGCCCGTCGATGCGCGCGCCGGGCAGACGCGCACGTGTGAGCGATCGAACGAACGTGCCGAGGTCGAACTCATCAGCCTCGAGCCGCTCCGCGCCAGCGTCGAAGCGGGAGACCTCGATGAGATCGTCGACGAGGGACCGCAGCCGGCCGACATCGGCCAGCAGCAGTTCCCCGGCCCGCCTCGCGTCCGCCGGGAGCGCCGCCAGGTGTCCCCGCAGCAGGGAGGCTTCGCCCACGAGCGCCGTGAGCGGCGTCCGCAGCTCGTGCGACACGTCGGCCACGAAGCGCTGTTCGCGCGCCTGTGCCTGCTCGAGCTGCAGCACCTCTTGCTCCAGCGCGCCGGCCATGCGGTTGAACGAGGCCGCCAGGTGCCCGAACTCGTCGGCCGGGGCCGGCGCGAGTCTGGCGGAGAGGTCGCCTCCGGCGATGCGCTCGGCCGCCTCCGCAGCTGTGCCGATCGGCCGCAGCAGTCGGCGGGCGACCCAGCCCGCGGTCAGCGCCGCGACGACCATCAGGAACGCACCGACGACCACGATCGCGCGCGCGAGCTGATCGATGGCGGTCTCGACGCTGGTGGCATCGAACAGGAAGTAGAAATCCGGGCCCGCTGGGGGTCGGCGCGCCCCCGTGATGAGGAGCGGTTGGGTTCCGAGCCGCACGCGCTGGTAGCCGATGTCGCCGCGCGCCACGACGGCCCGCAGCTCCGGGGCGAGAAGGTCGACGGCACCGGCCGCGGCCAGGTTCGAGGCGTAGGGATCCGCGTCGCCGAAGTCGACGATCGTGCCGGCAATGCCGCGCGACGCGAACCCATCCAGCAGGCGGCTCGAGGCAAGGTCGCTCCGTGTCGCGTCGGCGGGAAGCCGCTCGGTCGCGAGCTCGGCGACGTTGAAGTCGGTCAGCTCGCGTGCGGCACTCAGCTCCTGCGCTCGCAGGGAGGTGGCGACATATGCGTAGGCGCCGACCCCGAGCACGAGGGAGGTGAACGCGACCAGGCCGATCACGGTGGCCACCAGCCTCGCCCGCACTCCGCGGAGGATCATGGCCCGGGCCCGTGAGATCCAGTACGGCTGTCTGCGCTGCCGGGCAGGTCGGTTCCGGCGGGTCGGGCGACCTTGTACCCGGCGCCGCGCACCGTGAGGATCAGCCGGGGGTTCGCAGGATCCGGCTCGACCTTCGCCCGCAGGCGCTGGATCGCCACGTCGACCAGACGCGAGTCGCCCAGGTAGTCGTACCCCCACACCTCGTCGAGGAGGACCTCCCGGGTGAGCAGGTGCCCCGGTCGGCGCGCCAGTGTCGCCAGCAGGCGGAACTCGGTGTGGCTGAGTGGGAGTTCGTCTCCATTTCGTCGAACGACGCACTCGGCCTGGTCGATCTCGAGCGGACCAACCCTGAGCACGCTGGGTCCGGAGGGCGACCCTCGGCGAAGCACCGCGCGCAGGCGCGCGAGCAGCTCCGGAAGCTCGAACGGTTTGCGGACGTAGTCGTCGGCACCCGCCTCGAGCCCGGCAACGACGTCGATCGCATCGGTGCGCGCGGTCAGCATGACGATCGGAACGGCGGACGCAGCGCGGATCGTCCGGCACACGCTCAGCCCGTCCATCCCGGGCAACATGACATCCAGGACGATGGCATCCGGCGCCGTCTCCCGGAAGCGGCCCAGCGCGGTGCGACCATCCTCCGCGGTGACCACCTCGAAGCTGCCGGCGGCGAGACCGAGCGCAGTCACCTCGCGGATGGAGGGGTCATCCTCGACCAGCAGCACCCGCGGCCCCATGCGCCGATTGTGCTCGTGCGGTTCCCGCTGCGGGATGGCGAGATGGCCCATCCTGGGGGTGCGGCCGGCAGGGAGGCGACCTGCACGACGGCCGCGGCGCCGGCGCCGGGAACGCCGACGGATCCTGCCCTGTGCGGGTGTCACGCGGCCGCGAGCCGGTTCCTGCCCTGTGCGGGTGTCACGCGGCCGCGAGGGCGAGGGAGACCGCGGCCGCCAGCAGGAAGGCGAGCGAACCCGCGTAGAAGAGCCGCTCCACGAGGCCGAGGACGTGCAGTCCGGCCGCTCCGCGCGAGCCGGCGGCGAACGTGGCCAGGACGGTCGCGCTGACGATCAGCCCGAGCGCCGGCAGAAGGTCAGCAGGCGCCGGGGCTGCCTGAAGGGAGGCGATCGCGTATCCGAGGAACGGGGCCGCGAGCCCGATCGCGAGAAAGGCGATGGCCGCCAGGAGAACGTGGCGCCGACCGGTCGCGGTGAGCGGAGCGCCCTCGATGTCGGTTGGATAGCGGGCGATCGCGATCCGTGCCAGGCCGTACAGCGCCAGCGCGGCGAGGGGGAGTGGAACGCCTGCGACAGTCCTCGCGATGGCTGCGACGAGGAGCAGGGCGGCGCAACCGGTCGCGACGACCTGCCCACGGTACCAGGCGGCGTACGGCCCTGTCCCGTAGAGGCTCACGGCATCCCGCGCCCCATCCAGGCCGGTGGGAAGGAGGTGGAGCGCGACGAGGCAGGCCGCCGTCACCATCACGCCGAGGCCGGCACCCGCCGCCAGCGCAACGGTCAGGGGATCGTGCACGCGCGGTCCACCCGTCACGCACCCGGGCCCGGGCTCCGGCGCTCCAGCGCCAGATGCTGCAACGCGATGATCGACATCGCGTCCTTGATCCGACCGTCCCGGCACATCGTCACGGCAGCATCGAACGGAACCCAGCGGATCTCGAGCGCTTCCGTGCCTTCGGGGTCCGCTGTGCCCGCGGTGAGCCCGCTGGCCACGAACAGCATGGCGGTCTCGTCCGTCACAGAGTTGGACAGTGCGCACCGCAGCAGCGGGCGCCAGTTCGCCGCGACGTAGCCGGTCTCCTCCCGCAACTCCCGACGGGCCGCGTCAAGCGGCGCCTCGGACGGCCTGGCTCCCCCTTCCGGGATCTCCCACGAGTACTCTCCGAGCGGGTAGCGGTGCTGGCCCACGAGGAGCACGCGGTCCGCTTCATCGAGCGCCACGACGCCGGCGGCCACTCCGCGGAAGTGCACCACGCCGTAGATACCGGCTCCACCGTCGGGCCGGACCACCTCGTCGTGGTACACGGTGATCCAGGGGTTCTCGTACGCCACCCGGCGCGACACGCGCCGCCAGGGGCCCGGGTCGGGGTGCTGCTCACCGGGGTGCTGCGTGCTCACGCGATCCTCCCCTCGGCCCGTCCCGTGGCCTGAGCGGGGCGGCATCACAAGCCGCATGGTAGACGGTGCGAGCCGCGCTCGCGGTCGTCTGGACTGCGTCATCCCGACTGCCGGCGGCGGTGCTGCCCACGCGCACTTCGCGACCCTGGCAGCCGCCGGCCGCGCCTTCGCGGCATCGCTGTGGCGTCACCGCTGGAGATCCTTGGCCCACGGGGTATCCTGTCAGTGCCGTCGAACAGCTTGGCGGCGCTGCGCCTGGTCGACCCTCTTCTCGAACGGACCGTGCGTCTGCTACCTGGTTCGGGAAGATGAAAGGAACACCATGGCCACCGGAATCGTCAAGAAGGTCGTGTCCGACCGCGGCTTCGGGTTCATTACCTCCGACGACGGCAAGGACTACTTCTTCCACCGCAGCGAGATGCAGGGCTCGCTCGACTTCGACCGGATCGTGGGAGGCGAGCGCGTCGAGTTCGACGTCCAGCAGAGCCCGAAGGGCCCGCGGGCCGCGCGCGTCCGCTCCGCCTGATGTCGGCCGCCCTGCGCCGGGCGGTTCCGCTGGGGGTGCATGGCGTCCGCTCGTGAGAGTGGTGGCCCCCCGCTGCCCCGGAAGCGCGGCACGTGCGCCCCGTCCGAACGGTCGGCCGCGCGAGTGCACCGGGCGACGTTCGGCCCTTGCCGTGGCATCCGTCCTGCCCGAGGATGAGGGCCAGGGCGCGAGAGTGCCCGCCGTGGCCGGCCCAACGGCTGCGGGCGACCGGTGAGAGGTCCTCATGTCAGTGCCGACGCCGACGCGGGAGGCGCGTCAGGTTCCCGCTCGTGACCCCACGGCGCCACTGGTCGCCCCCGATCGCGCCGCCGACCCGAGGGAGCACGCGATCCTCGAGCGGATCTTCAACACCACGGAGCTGCAGATCGCGTACCTCGACGCGGACTTCAACTTCGTCCGGGTGAACCGTGCCTATGCGCGCGCCGCGGAGGGTCGCGATCCCGCCTACTTCATGGGCAAGAATCACTTTGCGCTCTACCCGGATGCCGAGAACGAGGCGATCTTCCGTCGGGTCGTGCGAACTGGGGAGTCGCACGCGGAGTGGGCGCGACCGTTCGCGTATGTCGATCACCCCGAGCGGGGCGTCACGTACTGGGACTGGACCGTGCAGCCCATCTCGGGCGGCGGTGGGGAGGTCGAGGGCCTGCTGCTGACGCTGGTCGATGTGACCCGGCAGGTCAGGGCCGTCGAGGCGCTGCAGGAAAGCGAGCGGGCCCTGCGCGAGAGCGAGGCATACTACCGCGGCCTCATCGAAGCGTCCGTGGACGGCCTGGTGACCGTCGATGCGGCGTTGCGCGTCACGGATGCCAACCGGCAGCTCTGTTCGATGGCGGGCGCGTCGAGGGAGCAGCTCCTGGAGGCGCCGTTTCCCGACCTGTTCACGGATCCCGCAGCCGCCGCCCTGGCGGTCCGCCGCACCCTGGAAGAGGGCGAAGTGCGGACCTGGGATCTCACTCTCCGGGCGCAGGACGGCCACGAGCGCCCGATCTCGCTGAACGCGTCCCTGTTCCGCGGTCCGGACGACGAGGTGCGCGGAATCTTCGCCAGCATTCGCGACCTCACCATCAGGCGCCGGCTCGAGCAGCAGCTGCACCAGAGCCAGAAGATGGAGGCGATCGGCCGGCTGGCGGGCGGTGTCGCGCACGATTTCAAGAACATGCTCACGGTCATCAACCTGTATGCCGGGCTGCTGCTTGCGGCTCTGGCCGAAGATGATCCGCGTCGGGCCGACGCGGAGGAGATCGCCGAGGCGGGCGAGCGGGCGGCAACCCTGATCCGCCAGCTCTTGACGCTGGGACGTCGGCAGGACACGCACCCCATGGTGGTCGATGTCGGACAGGTCGTGACGGAGATCATCCCGATGCTCGACCGCCTGCTCGGACCGTCGATCACGGTGCGAAGCACGGCGGCACCGGGGCCGGATCGGGTCAGGGCGGATCCGGCACAGCTCGAGGAGGTCCTGGTCAACCTCGCGACGAACGCGCGCGCAGCGATGCCCTCTGGCGGGGTCCTCTCCATCGACCTCCACCGCGTCGTCCTCGGGCCCGTGGAGGCCCGCACGCATCCCGGCCTCCTGCCCGGGCAGTACATGGCGATCGCTGTGAGCGACACGGGCGTTGGCATGGACGCGGCGACCCTCGAGCACGTCTTCGAGCCCTTCTTCACAACGCGGCCGATTGGCGAGGGGACTGGACTCGGCCTGTCGAGCGTGTACGGGATCGTGTCCCAGGCCGGCGGACACGTGTCGGTCGAGAGCGAGCCCGGGCGCGGCTCGACTTTCACGGTCTATCTTCCTTGCCTGGGCGATGCCGCAGCGGAGGAGCAGCAGCCCCGCTGAAGTGACCCGGATTCACCCTTGACATCGCGGGTCGCGCTGCCGCATACAGGAACCGTGCAGCGGCGGTGCGACCTCAGTCGGAATCGTGCCCGGACTGCCCCCCGGGGGCCCCGCTCCCGCCGTCCCTCGCGCCGCCTCCCGTCGCGGTGCTTCGACCCGCAGCAGGGCGTGCGGGCGCACCCGTGTGTGCCCGCGACCGGAGCGAGCGCGCCGTGAGCACCCGCAGGAAACCCGGCGGCAGGCTGGCACCGCTGTCGCGAGTGTCGGCGTCGTCGAGCATGCATGCCTCCGGCCGCCGGCGGCAACCCGCATTCGCCACGCCCGAGGTGGCGCGGCCTGCCCCGGTCTCCGGCGCGCCGGGGCTGGATGGACCCATGGTGGCACCTGCGGTGGGGGTGCTGTCCCAGCCGGCGACTGCGGCCGGAAGCCCGGGCCACGTCCGACACCTCGCCGGACTGGACGGACTCCGTGCCATCGCGGTCCTCGCCGTCATCGCGTACCACGCCGATCCCGGGTGGGCGCCCGGTGGCTACCTCGGGGTGGAGGTCTTCTTCGTCATCAGCGGCTACCTGATCACGGCGCTGCTCCTGGCCGAGCGAGAGCGCACCGGGCACATCGATCTGCGGGCCTTCTGGTTCCGCCGCGCGCGCCGGCTTCTGCCGGCGCTGTTCCTGCTCCTGGCCGCCACGCTCGCCTTTGCCGTCTTCTTCCTGCCCGATCAGGTCGCGCGGCTGCGTGGCGATGTCCTCGCCGCCGGCGCGTACGTGACGAACTGGTACCTGATCCTGCGGCAGCAGTCGTACTTCGTGACGATCGGGCGTCCCTCCCCGCTCGGCCACCTCTGGTCGCTCGCCGTGGAGGAGCAGTTCTACGTGGGCTGGCCCGTGCTGCTGGCTGTCGGCCTGGCGGTGCTCTCCAGAAAGCGGATGCTCTGGGTGGCGCTCGGGATCGCGGCCGTTTCCGCCGCGCTGATGGCCGTCCTCTACCGACCGGACGCCGACCCGTCGGCGATCTACTACGGCACGGAGACACGACTCACCGGTCTGCTCCTGGGCGCCGCGCTCGCGTTCGTGTGGGTTCCCGTCGACGGCCGAGTGCCCGGCTCGACACACCGCATCCTGCGGCGGATGCCGTGGGACGTGATCGCCCTCGCGGGGCTGGCCTTCATGGGGGCGTGTTTCGCGCTGCTGGATGAGTATCAGCCGCTGCTGTATCGCGGCGGATTCGTCGCCCTGGACCTCGCCACCGTGGCAGTCATCGCCGCCGCCGTGCACCCGGGCGCTCGGATCGGCCGCCTGGCGCTGGACCGGCAGCCGCTGCGCTGGCTCGGCGAGCGCTCCTACGGGATCTACCTCTGGCACTGGCCGGTCTTCACGGTCACGCGTCCGCAGCTCGACGTCGCGCTGCAACCACTGCCCGATCTGCTCCTCCGTCTGGGCGTGGTGCTCCTCCTGGCCGAGGTCTCCTATCGCTTCGTGGAGACGCCGGTGCGGCGTGGCGCGCTCGGCCGAGCCTGGCGCGCCTGGAGAGCCGCACAGGGGCGACGGACGCCCCTGTACCGGCTGCGGCTCGCGGGGGGCGGCGCGCTGGCGGTGGCCGTGATGGTGCTCGGCGCCCAGGTGGCAGTTGCGACGCCACCCGCCACGCCACACTATCTGGCGCTGGCACCGGTGCGCGACGACGTGGGCATCGCCCGGGAGAACGCAGGCGCGTCGAGTTCGACATCCGCACCGACGGCATCCGCCCACGCCGCGGCCACGGCATCCGCGGACGCCACCACCACGGCATCCGCGGACGGGGCACCGACAGGAACCTCACTGCCCTCCGGAGCCGGAGTCCCGGTGGCCGGCATGGGGGCCGGAGTCCCCACGGGGGCGCACGGCCCGCCCGGAGCACCGACCGGCTCGCCTGACGCGTCCGGGTCCGCCTCCCCCGGACCCGCTGGCCCCGGCGGAGGCGCGACGGCAGCGCCCACGACTGCAGGGCCTGTCGAGGACGTCGGGCCCGGGCTGGGCGCGGGGTTGCGACCGCCGGCGCAGGTCGCCCCTGCGACCCCCGCGCCGTCGCGAGTCTTCGCCCTGGGCGACTCCGTGCTGCTCGGCGCTGTGCCGGAGCTCCGCCGGGCGATCCCCGGAATCGAGATCGACGCGGTCGTGGGGCGGTCGTTCGCGGCCGGCATCGGCATCCTGCAGCAGATGGACGCCTCGGGGAGCCTCCCCGGGACGGTCGTGGTGGCGCTCGGGGACAATGGCTGGCTCACCACGGACCAGGTGGACGAGGCGATGCACGCGCTCGCGGGCGTCGAGCACGTCGCGTTCGTCAACCTGAAGGAGCCACGCAGCTGGGAGGCGCACGACAATCAGGTGCTCGCCGCCGCAGCCAGCCGGTACCCGAACCTCATCGTGATCGACTGGCACGCCGCCAGCGAGGACCATCCGGCGTACTTCTGGGACGACGGGATCCACCTGCGACCCGCCGGCGCTCAGGCGTATGCGAGCCTCATCGCTTCCAGCCTTGACCGATAGGCAGGGGAGCTCCGGAGGGCGCCGCTGCGAGTCGACGTGACTGCCCGAGGCGGGCCGAAGGACCCTGCCGCTGCCACGGGCAGTCGTCTAGGCTCGCACTCGAACATCCGCGGGAGGTCCACACATGTCTGCGACGATCGAGACGGCTCAGCGCGCGCGTCATCGCGGCCACGCTCGCGTCCCCGCCGGTCAACCGCGCACCGCGTGGCAGCCGGCGAGCATGGACGAAGCGCTGGAGACGATGGATCGCATCTCCCGCTACTGCGTCTTCACCTGCGAGCCCGCCGCGGTGAGCTGCACGGAGGACGCCTGCGAGGCGTGGAACCTGGAGCGCGCGGCTGCGACGTACGTGGCGTACCGCTGGCTGGATGGCGACGACTGATCAGAGCGTAACCTGCTGCGCCCACCAGGACCAACGAGCGGCCCGCATCTGGCCGCATCGGACCCCGCGGGACCGGCGCCACGCGGCCACCCGCAGGGCGGGCAGGCCGCTCCCAACCGACTGTGAGGCAACGTGACCTTCCGCAGTGACCGTCCGGCCCCGCGCCGGAAGCACCTCCCGCGCCCGCAGGAGGAGAAGCGCCGCGAGCGCGCCGTGAGCGCGGGGTTCATCGCCCTGATCGTCGTTGCGCTCGTCATCCTCGCCGGCAGCGTGGGCGTCGAGTACTACGGCGCGCACCTGGCCGCCGTCGCGAAGGTCGATGGCGTGTCGATCTCGAAGGACCAGTGGCATGATCGCCAGGCGGTCGACGCGTACCGCATCAACGCCGCGCTCACCAGCCTGCAGGCGGCGGTCACGGCCGGCACCGTCGATCAGCAATCGGCGGCGCAGTACCAGCAGTACCTCCAGCAGGAGCAGCAATCGCTTCCGCAGAACGCCGCCACCGAGCTGATCGACGGGGCGCTCCAGGCGTCGCTGGCGCGACAGCTCGGGATCACCGTGAGCGACGCGGACGTGGACGCGCAGCTCCAGAAGGAGGCGACCACACCTGAGCAGCGCAAGGTGGAGGCGATCTTCGTCGCGCCCGGCGCTTCGCCGGCGGCCGCCAGCCCGACACCCGCCGCCACCCCCACACCACCGGCCAGCCGATCGCCCGCCGCCACGACCGCGCCCGCATCGACCGCGCAGCCGACAGCGGCCACCCCCAGCCC